>JAYNJY010000152.1:0-7541 GCA_038110665.1 Rhodospirillaceae bacterium
TGCGGCAAACTAACCGATGGCGCGCGGATCGGCAATCATTTCCGGCCCTCCCCGGCGGCCGGTTCGGAGATGCGCCGGAGGTGGTTTCGGGGGGCGCCGATTTTGCCTCGAAACCGCCCGCTCGCGCGCTAATATGCGCCATGCGGAGCTTGCGCTATCCGGGCTGGGCCTTGTTGCTCGCCGCCTTCGCCTCGGCGGCGGCGGAGATCATCGTGCCGTCGGCGCCGGGTACGCGCGACTTCTTCGTTTCCGCCCACGAACTCTGGTATTCCGGTTGGCCCGGCAGCCTGATCAAGCTGCAGATCAGGTTGGAGCGCATCGAGCCGATGCTGTGGGACCCGATCCTGACCGGCGTGCTGGCATTGCCAGCCTGGCTGCTGCTCGGCCTGCCGGGCATCGTGCTGACCTGGATGTCGCGGCCGCGCGGCTTCGCCGACCGGCGCGAACGCGCCGAGGTGCGGAAGTACGAGGAAGCCCTGTTGCTCTACGACGACCTCGCCCGCGAGGCGCGCGAACAGGGCATGGACAAGGACGGCGACGACATGTTGCCGGATCATTCCGGTCACGACGCGCTCGACGCGCTCGAACTTGACGACGACGCGGACGACGACATCTATTCCATGGAGCGGGCCGAGGAGATGCGCCTCGAGATCGCCAAGCGGCGCGGCGCCCAGGGACCCGGCCCGGGCGAGCGTGAGGACGGCGGCGCCTAGTCGCTGGTCTTGAGCGCGGCCAGGAAGGCCGACTGCGGAATTTCCACGTTGCCGAACTGGCGCATGCGCTTCTTGCCCTTCTTCTGCTTTTCCAGAAGCTTCTTCTTGCGGGTGATGTCGCCGCCGTAGCACTTGGCGGTGACGTCCTTGCGCATGGCGCCGACGGTGGAGCGTGCGATGATCCGCCCGCCGATGGCCGCCTGGATGGCGATCTTGAACAGCTGGCGCGGGATCAGGTCCTTCAGCTTCTCGCAGATGGCGCGGCCGCGGCTTTCGGCATGGCTCTCGTGGACGATGAAGGCGAGCGCGTCGACCGGTTCGGCGTTGACCAGGATGGAAACCTTGACCAGTTCGCTCTGAGCGTACTCGGCGAGTTCGTAATCGAAACTGGCATAGCCGCGCGACACCGATTTCAGCCTGTCGTAGAAGTCGAACACGACCTCGTTCAGGGGCAGCCGGTAGACCAGCATGGCGCGGTTGCCGACGTAGGTGAGCTCGGTCTGGCTGCCGCGGCGCTCCTGGCAGAGCTGCAGGATAGCGCCGAGGTATTCGTCCGGCACCATGATGGTGGCGCGGATCCAGGGCTCCTCGATGTAGTCGATCTCGGTCGGGTCCGGCATGTCGACCGGGTTGTGCAGTTCGCGTTTGCTGCCGTTCTTGAGATAGATGCGATAGACCACGCTGGGCGCCGTGGTGATGAGGTCGAGATCGAACTCGCGCTCGAGGCGTTCCTGCACGATCTCGAGGTGCAGCAGGCCCAGGAACCCGCAGCGGAAGCCGAGGCCCAGCGCGGCCGAATTCTCCGGCTCGTAGTGGAAGCTGGCGTCGTTGAGATGCAGCTTTTCAAGGCTGTCGCGGAGATCCTCGTACTGGCCGGAGTCGGTCGGGAACAAGCCGCAGAACACCACCGGCACGGAGGGCTTGAAGCCGGGCAGCGGCTTGTCGGCCGGGCGGCGGTCCTCGGTGATGGTGTCGCCGACGTTGGTGTCGGCAACCGTCTTGATGGCGGCGGTGATGTAGCCCATCTCGCCGGGGCCGAGGCTGTCGGCGGGAACGGTCTTCGGCGTGAAGTGGCCGACGCGCTCGACCTGGTGCGCGGCGCCGTTTGCCATCATGCGGATCTTCATGCCCTTCTTGAGCACGCCATCCTTGACCCGGACCAGGATCATGACGCCCAGATAAGGGTCGTACCAGCTGTCGACCAGCAGCGCCTTCAACGGCGCCGCAGGGTCGCCGGTCGGCGCGGGCAGGCGTTCGACCAGCGCCTGGAGGACGTTCTCGACGCCCATGCCGGTCTTGGCGGAAATCTCGATGGCGCCGTCGGTATCGATGCCGATGACCTCCTCGATCTGTTCCTTGACGCGCTCGGGTTCGGCGGCGGGCAGGTCGATCTTGTTGAGTACCGGCACGATCTCGTGGTTGTTCTCAATGGCGAGATAGACGTTGGCGAGCGTCTGCGCCTCGACGCCCTGGGTTGCGTCGACCACCAGCAGCGAGCCCTCGCAGGCGGCGAGCGACCGGCTCACCTCGTAGGTGAAGTCGACGTGGCCCGGCGTATCCATCAAATTAAGGACGTAGTTCTCGCCGTTCGGCGCGGTGTAGTTGAGGCGCACGGTCTGGGCCTTGATGGTGATGCCGCGCTCGCGCTCGATGTCCATGGAATCGAGCACCTGTTCCTTCATCTCGCGTTCGCTCAACCCACCGCAGATCTGGATCATGCGGTCGGCAAGCGTCGACTTGCCATGGTCGATGTGGGCGACGATGGCGAAGTTGCGGATATGGGCGAGATCGGTACTCATGAGGCGCGGGTTTATCACTGGGGAGCGGCGCGCTCAATGCCATAAGCGATGGCGCTCGGCGATCCGTTAACCAAGGCTTTTGAGCCGGGATTCACGCCAGGCGAGCAGCAACGCGCCACCGACTACCAAAACCGCGCCCGCGGCGCTCAGGGCGCTCGGCAGAACGCTGAACACGGCGAAGTCATAAACGGCCGCGAACACCAGCGTGGCGTAGAAAAACGGCAGCGCGAAGCTGGCGTCGCCATGGCGGAGCGCCTGGATGAACAGGCTTTGCGCCGTCACCATGATCATCCCGATGGCCGCCAGCGCCTGCCACTGTTCCGGGCTCGGCGAAACCCAGACGAAGGCGGCGGCGGTCACGGCGAGTACGGCGCCGATGGAATTGTTGATGAACAGGATGCGCAGCGGCCGGTCGGTGCCGGTCAGCTTCTTGACGAAAATCGACTCCAACCCCATGAAGAACGCCGATCCGAGCGCGACCAGGGCCATGGCCTGGAAACTCGCCGCGCCCGGCCGGATCAGCAGGAAGGCGCCGGCCATGGCGACAACGGCCGCGCCCCAGCGCCACGGTCCGACGCGCTCGCCCAAGAGCGGGATCGCCAGCATCATGGTGATCAAGGGGGATAGGAAGCTGATCGCGGTGGCGTCGGCGAGCGGCAGTACGGTGGCGGCGGCGAACATGCAACTGACCCCGCTCCAGCCGCAAACGGAGCGCGCCACGTGCAGGCGCCAAGCCACGGCCTTCAGGTTGGGCCGCCGCCATAGCACGATGGGCAGCAGCGTCAACCAGGCGAAAACGAAACGTCCGGCGCTGATTTCGAGCGGATGCAGCGCACTGCCGTCGATGGCGCCCTTGCCCAGTGCCTTTGCGAGCAGCGTCGTCATCGCCACCAGGGCGGCGCAGCCGATCATGCTGGCACCGGATTTGATCGGGTTCGCTTGCGGTGCGTCTTCGGTCATGGGCAGTTGTCCAGGGCGCCCGAGATCAGGGCACGGGCAACGGCGAGACGCCGATGACCGGCCCGTGCAGGACGAGCAGCGCGCCGTAGAGCGAGAGGCCGGCCAGGATGCGCAGCCAACCGGTTTGGACCAGGGCTGCGGATGCCGGCGTTGCCGCCGTTCGCCTTGCCAGTTCGGCCCAGGCGTCGGCGCCGAGGCTGCGCCTTCGCTCGGCGTCCAGGCTCACCGGACCGGCGAGGCCGAGCAACGTCAGGAGCCCGAACACGATCAACGCCGCCAGATCGCCGTTGACCGGGATGTGCGCCACCGACCACAGCGTCAGGCCCCAGATCGCCGGATGCCGGGTGACGGCGACGATGCCGGGCCGGACGGGGTCGAAACGCCTGGCGCCGGCGCCGAGCGAGAACGGATTCGGGCTCGATAGCCCGGCGACGATCAGCACGCAGGCGAACGGCATGAGCGAGAGCGGTATCCACCGAAGTCCCGGATGATACGGCCAAAGCTCGATGTAGGGTGCGGCGGTGAAGGCGAAACCGATCCAAATGACCAACGCCAGGCTGACCAGGGAGAACGCAGTCACGCAGGCGGTCTCGCCCAAGGCGCTGACGAGGCGCACGCGCAGGGGCCTCAGTGCGGCGACGGCGTGAAACAGGAGAAAGGCGAGGACGGCGCCGACCAGGTCCGTCATTGCGCCGCGGGGCCGGTCATGCTCTCGAGCTTGCGCCGACGCGATTCCAGACCGGCGCGGTATTCGCTCGCCGTGAACTGGTGGCCGCAGACCATGCAATGCACCGGCCCGAACGGCAGCCGTTCGGGGTCGAAACCGCCGGGCAGGGTGTTCTGACTTTCGCCGCAGACGGGGCAGGCGACGGGGCAGAGCGGATCGTTCAATTGCATCTCCTTTGCCGGCCGGGCACGGCCGCGGCCAGATTATCGGAAGCCGGCGGCCTTGGACAGACATCGTGCGGCGTTGGCAGCCCTTCCGTGATCGGCCAAGATGCGGCATGTCGGATTGGGTGCGCGCGGGATTGGGCGGGGCCGGGGCCATGTTCGTGGCCATGGGGCTCGGGCGGTTTTCCTATGGCGCCATGGTGCCGGCGCTGGTCACCGACGGACAATTGAGCGCCGGCGAGGCCGGTTGGATCGGCGGCATCAATCTGGCGGCGTATTTCCTTGGCGCGTTCATCACCGATGCCTGCCGGGCGCGTTGGCCAGTCGGCCGCGTGCTGATGGTATCCGTGCTGGCGTCGCTCGTGGCGCTGACGGCGTCGGCGTTGCCCTGGGGGTTCGCGTGGCTCGGGTTCTGGCGCGGGTTGGTCGGTGTCACCGCCGGGTTGATCATGGTCCTCGGCCTCGCCCTCGCTACCGACACGGCGCCGGCGGACCGGCGCGCGATGGCCGCCGGCATTCTGTTTTCGGGCGTCGGCGTCGGCATCTTCTTCTCCGGTGTCCTAGTGCCGTGGCTGCTCGGACACGGTATCGCCTGGGCTTGGTCGGGGATTGCCGCGGTCGGTGTCGTCGGCCTGTCCGTTGCCGGATATGGCTGGCGCGGCCTCGGGACGGGCACGCCGACACGCCAGCCGAGCCCCGGGATCGGCCAACTGCTTGCGTGCGAGCCGCACCGGCGCGGCCTCGCCGTCGCCTATTTCCTGTTTTCCTTCGGCATCACGCCGCACACGCTCTATTGGGTCGATTTCCTGGCGCGCAAGCTCGACCTCGGCCTCGCCTTGGCCGGCACGCATTGGGCGACGGTCGGCGTCTTCGCGGTGCTCGGGCCTTGGGCGGCCGGTTGGGTCGCCCGCCATGCCGAACTGCGCTGGGCGGTGGGTGGCGCCTTCGTCATCCTCGGTATCGGCGTCGCCGCGCCGGCCTTGGCGGTATGGGCGCCAGTGTTGTGGGTTTCGACCGTGATCTTCGGTGCGCAACCGGGCCTCACCACGGTGACGTCGGCGCGCGCCCGCGAACTTTCCGACAGCGCCAGCGTCGCGGCACTGCTGCGCGTGCTGATCATGTCGAGCGCGCTCGGCGCGGCGATCGGCGGCATCGTGTTCCCGGCCTTGTTCGCGGCGAGCGGACGCTACGACGTGCTGTTCGCACTCGCCGGCGCCGGCATGATCGTGGCGGCGTTCGCCACCCATCTGGGCTTGCCCGACCGGCGGCGGCAGGCGTCTTAAAGAAGCCGGTTCAAATGGCCGAATTCAAATGGCGGGAGGCTCGACGCCGTTCTGGCGGCAGGCGGCGACGAGCGTGTTGCGCAGCAAACACGCGATGGTCATCGGTCCGACGCCGCCTGGTACCGGGGTGATCGCCCCGGCGTGGCGCTTGGCGCCGGCGTAGTCGACGTCACCGACCAGCTTGGTCTTCGGGGTGCCGTCTTCCTTGAGGCCTTTTTCCGGCGCATCGACCCGGTTGATGCCGACGTCGATGACGGTGGCGCCAGGGGAGATCCAGTCGCCTTTGATCATTTCCGGCCGGCCGACGGCGGCGACGATGATGTCGGCCTCGCGGCAGCGCTCGGCCAGGTCCTGGGTGCGCGAGTGCGCGATGGTGACGGTGCAGTTCTCGGCCAGCAGCAGCGCCGCCATCGGCTTGCCGACGATGTTGGAGCGCCCGACGACGACGGCGCGCTTGCCCGAGAGATCGCCGAGCCGATCCTTGAGCAGCATCAGGCAACCGTAGGGCGTGCACGGCACCAATGCATCGCCGCCGGTCCACAGCCGGCCGACGTTGATGACATGGAAGCCGTCGACGTCCTTATTTGGGTCGATGGCGGCGAGCACCTTCTGTTCGTCGATCTGTTTGGGTAGCGGCAACTGCACCAGGATGCCGTTGACGGCGGAATCGGCGTTCAGTCTCTTGACGAGCGCGAGCACGTCCGCCTCGGACGTCTCGGCCGGTAGCCGATGCTCGATCGAGCGCATGCCCGCCTCGCGGGTCTGTTCGCCCTTGTTGCGCACGTAGACGGCGCTCGCCGGATCGTCGCCGACCAGTACCACGGCAAGGCCCGGCGCAAGGCCGTGCGCGTCCGATAGCCGCTTGACCTCGGCGGCGACCGTTTGGCGCAGTTGTGCGGCGAAAGCTTTGCCGTCGATGATGTTGTCGGTGCCCATGTTCAGCTTCCCCTGTCGTTCGTTCACGCCGGCCGGCCCAGTTCCCGTGCCCAGGCCGAAAGACGGCCGAGCAGGGCTTGCGGATCGCCCGCGACCAGCACGGTCTTGTTACGGTCCTTGGCGCCGCGGATCAACTCAAAGCTCCGCATGCCCACCCCCCACGATTTCGATAGCAGCTTGAGGAGCGCCTTGTTGGCCTTGCCCTTCTCGGGCACGGCGGTGACCGAAACCTTGAGCGCGACGCTGCCGTCGGCGAGCCGTTCGAAGCCGACGATGCGATCGGACGAGGCCTTGGGGGTCAGGCGGACAGCAACGCTCACACCTTGTGCTGTCGCGACGAAGGGGAGATCGCCAGGCCGCGAGGGATCAGGCAAAGCGGTAGTAGAGGTTGGCGATGACGCCACGCAGGAAGATCAGGCCCAGGATCAGCACCATGGGCGACAGATCGAGGCCGCCGAGGTTCGGCAGCATGCGGCGCAGCGGCCCCTGCAACGGCTCGGTGATGCGGTAGATGAAGTCGCCGACCATGTAGACGAACCGGTTCGACGTGTTGATGACGTTGAGGGCGACTAGCCAACTCAGCACCACGCCGATGCTCACCGCCCACATGTAGAGCTCGATGACGATCAGGGCGACTTGCAGCAGGGGACCGAGAATGACGTTCATGACGGCTGTGCTCTCATCGACGGCGGCGTTGGACGGGGGCTGGAAATCCTATCGAATCTAACGGCCAGCCTAACTTTCGATGGGGCCCTGCGCAAGGCCGCGCGCCCACCGGGTGCGCGCCGCCCGGCACGCTTGACAAGGCGAGCCGCCGCCCACATTATCCGCCCGATTTCGCCGGGACCATGGTGCCCGCCGTCCGCGAAACCGTTGGGGCCGTAGCTCAGTTGGGAGAGCGTCGCGTTCGCAATGCGAAGGTCAGGGGTTCGATTCCCCTCGGCTCCACCAAATCCCCC
>JAYNJY010000153.1:0-838 GCA_038110665.1 Rhodospirillaceae bacterium
GCGTAGGTCCACGCCGCCGAGCGTCACCGTCGCCGTGCGCATCAACTCGAACGCCGGCGGCGAGACCAGAAAGCCGAACGCCGACATCACCCCGGCGCGCGCCGGGAACACGATCCGGCGCATGCCGAGCGCCGCGGCGACGCGATAGGCGTGCACCGGGCCGGCGCCGCCGAAGGCGACCATGGTGTAGTCCCGGGGATCGCGTCCGCGCTCCAGGCAGTGGACCTTGGCGGCGCGCGCCATGTTGTCGTTAACCACGGCATGGATGCCCACCGCGCCGCGATCGACGGAAACGCCGAGCGGCTTCGCGACATAATCGGCGATGGCCTTCTCCGCGCGCGCGAGGTCGAGTTCCATGCCGCCGCCGAGGAAGAACCCCTCGTCGAGGTAACCCAGGTAGAGATCTGCGTCGGTCACCGTCGGCTTGCTGCCACCGAGCGCATAGCAGGCCGGACCGGGATCGGCACCGGCGCTCTCCGGGCCGACCTTCAGGAGGCTCAGCTCCGAGACCTCCGCGATGGAGCCGCCGCCGGCGCCGATTTCGATCATCTCCAGCACCGGCGCGCGGATCGGCAGGCCGCTACCGCGCGCGAACCGGTAGACGTGGCCGACCTCGAACTGGCCGGCGCGGCTCGGTTCGCCGTTCTCGATGACGCAGATCTTGGCCGTGGTGCCGCCCATGTCGAAGGCGATGATGTCGCCGTAGTCGGCGAGCGCGCCGAGGAACGACGCCGCCATGGCGCCGCCGGCCGGTCCCGATTCGATCAGCCGCACCGGGTAGGCCGCCGCCGTGGCGCGCGGAATGGTGCCGCCGTCGGAAGTCATGATCAGCGGGTCG
>JAYNJY010000153.1:848-5576 GCA_038110665.1 Rhodospirillaceae bacterium
GCCTTGAGGTCGTCGAGGTAGCGCCGCATCACGGGGCGCACGTAGGCATTGGCGACGGTGGTGCTGGCGCGCTCGAACTCGCCGATGTCGGGGCTGACGTCGGACGACAGCGACACCGACACGTTGGGCGCCTCGCGAGCGAAGATGTCGAAGATGGCGCGCTCGTGCGCCGGATTGCGGAACGAATGCAACAGGCAGACGGCGACGGCGTCGATGCCGCCCTTGGCGATGCGCTTGGCCAGCGCACCGACCTCGCTCACGTCGAGCAGGGCGGTCACCTGGCCCGCGGCGTCGATGCGCTCGCTGACTTCATGGACCAGGGCGCGCGGCACCAACGGGGCCGGGACGTCGATCTCGATGTCGTAGATGTCGTAACGGCTCTCGCGGCCCATGGTCAGGATGTCGCGAAAGCCGCGCGTGACGACCAGCGCCGTGCTGGCGCCGCGGCGCTGGATCAGCGCGTTGGTGGCGAGCGTGGTGCCATGCACGAATACGCGCACGTCGCCGGGGTCAACGCCGGCGTCCTCGAGGATCTTGCCGAGTCCGGTCATCACCCCGCGCGATACGTCGCCGTAGTCGGTCAGCACCTTGCCGACGGTGAGCGCGCCGGTGCGACGCTGGACCAGGGCCAGGTCGGTGAAAGTGCCGCCGATATCGACACCGAGGGCGTAGCCGGGGCCGGCGGCGCGGCCGGGCTTGTCATTCCGCCGCATCGGACTTCGCTCCGTAGCCATAATCGCGCAGCGCCGCCTCGGGCGAGACGACGCCGTCGGCGACGTCGCGCGCCACCGCCACGAGGTCGCGTTCGGCGGCGTCGCCGAGGCCGCCCGATCCCGGAATTTCCAGGGTCATGACGTCACCGGTGTTGAGGACCACCGGCAGCTTGTCGGCAACCTCCTTGCCGTTGACGGCGTGGCGTCCGCCCATGCCGGCGTTCCCGCCGCGCAATCCCTGCGGCGCAGTCTTGAGCTTGCCGTGCTCGGCGCGGACGGTGATCGGCAGCGGCGAAACGCTCTCGAATTCGAATACCTGGCCGCAGCCGCCGCGATATTTTCCGGCGCCGCCGGAATCGGGCCTGAGCAGCTTGCGGCGCACGCGGAGCGGCGCCACGGTCTCCAGCACCTCGACCGGAATGTTGGACGAATTGGCCGGGAAACTCATGGTGTGCAGACCGTCCTTGCCGGCGCGCGCGCCCATGCCGCCCATCACGAACAACAGGTCGGAGAACGCCTCGCCGCCGGGCAGTCGGCCGGCCAGGTAGACCAGCGACTTGTTGCCCGACTCGGCAAGCATGCGGTCGTCGACCACGTTCTTGAGTGCATCGAGGATGGCGATCGGTACGTAGTGGCCGCTCGACGGCTTCATCTTCCCCGGCGCCGCGAACACCCGATTGAGGACGCCGCCCTCCGGCGCGACGACGCGGCTCGGCGCGAAGGTGCCCTCGTAGTTGGGCACGGTCGGGCAGGCGATGCACTTGATCGTGTACATGGCCCAGACGTAGGTATAGACGAGCGTGCAGTTGATGCCGTAGGTCGACTGCGGCGAACTGCCGGCCAGGTCGATCTCGACGGTGCCGTCGCGGCTGGTGATCTTGGCGTGGATATGCAGCGGTTCGTCGAAGCCGTCGATGCTGGACGTGCCCTCGTAGACGCCTTCCGGAATGTGCTCGGCGATGCCGCGCCGCATCGCCTGCTCCGACTGAGCGCGGATCGCCGCCGACAGCGTTTCCAGATCGACGAGACCATGCCGCTCGATGAACTCAGAAACCTTGAGCTGCATGACGTGCAATCCGGTGATTAGCGCCTGGACGTCGCTCGCCACCTGGCGCGGCACGCGCACGTTGGCCTCGAGCATGGCGAAGAAGGTGGCGTTCTCGCGGCCGGCCTCGACAGCCTTGATCGGCGGGATGATCAGGCCTTCCTCGTAGACCTCGCGCGGCGCGCCCGAGAGCGAGCCGCCGATGTCGGCCATATGCGCCATGCACTCGGCGAAGCCGACCAGGCGGCCTTTGTGGAACAACGGTGCGATCACCGCGATATCGTTCAGGTGACCCATGATCCACCACGGATTGTTGGTCACCAGCACATCGCCCTCGACCAGCGTCGAGACCGGGTGGGTCTTGAGGATTTCCTTCACCGCGATCGAAGACGTGCCGACCTTGGAGGCAATGGATACGTCGGCGGCGAGCATGCGCCCGCCGGCATCGTAAAGCAGCACGCCGAAGTCGCGGCCCTCGACCACCACCTTTGACATCGAGGTGCGGACGATCGCGTAGGCGGCCTCGTCGACCAGGGTGACGAGGCGGCTCCACAGGATTTCGAGATCGATGGGGTCGAAGGACTCTGGCCTTCGGCTCTTGCGCCGGCCCTTGCTCACACCGGCACCTCCACTTCGAGCAATGGGGCGTGCTGCTGGGCGCCGTAGACATCGGTGTCGCCGATGTCGCCGGCCGGCACCAGCCGCGGCAGGGTCGCCTTGAAGGCGAGGCCGGCGTCATAGACGGTGAACAGCACGTCCTCGGCTTTCACCTTGTAGAGCTTGGCGAAGAGTTCCGGGCACAGCACGCCGGTGGCCTTGACCTTTTCGAAGGTCTCGCGGTCGCCGAACACGGCATCAATGGTGACCTCGAACGGGCCGGCGTTCTTGCTTTTGCACACCAGCGCAATATCGCGAATCCGCGCCATGGCTGCCTCCTCGTGATTCTACGGGTTGCTCAAACGGATACGTATTCGATGTTGAACGGCTTCAGCGGATCGCCCGGTTCGACGACGTGGAACACGCTGAACCTATAGACCGGCCCGCACGGCACGTCCGACGGCGAGAACGGAAACGCCATGTTGCCTTCCTTGCACATGCGATTGGGGAAATCGACGTGCAGCACGTTGGTGCGCGAAATGGCGAGCACCGCGTTGGCGGTTTCCTGGTCGGCGGCGATGACCTCGACGAGGACGCCGAGTTCGTGCGACTGCGTCATCGTCACCGGTTCACGTGCGTTCATCACCGCGTCCTTGCCGTAGACGCGGAACGTCAACTTGTACTGGTCGTCGGGCACGCCGAAGGCGGCAGCCTTCTTGGAAACGTTCTCGCGGACCGAATCGAGGAAACTGTCGAACTGGCCGATGAGGCCCGGATCGCGGGTGCCGCACATGGTGATGGCGCGGTAGCCGGCGAGTTCGGCGCCCTCGAGCTTGACCGTATAGGTGTCGTCCGGGCGCCACTCCATGCCGTTGACCCTGACGGCACGGTCGGTGACGGCCTCGAACGTGCAGTTCGTGGTGTCGAGCACGCCACCTGGTTCCTGGTGCAGGATCGGGCTCGAGTTTTCGTGCAGGCTGTGGTTGGCCACCGACATCGGCGTGCAGCGGCGTTCCGGATTGGTCGGTTCGAGCACGATGCCGTCGTCGTTCACCTCCACGAACAGGCAGTCGTGGCCCTTGGGCCAGGACGCCGTGGCGCCGCATTCCAGCATCTTGCCGGCGTACCAGGCCGGCGCCGGCGGCAATTGAGCGCGGATGGCGCAGGCTGCCCACGGCGCGGGGTCGCTCGAGCGCCCGGCGAGAATCACCTGGGCGCCGTCGTCGAGGGCCTGGGCGAAGGGCTCGGGGCCCATCATGCCGACGATCCGCTCGGCCCGGTCGATGGTGGCGTCATCAAGCTCGGGGACGTTGCGGAGCGCGCGGATCTTGCCTTCGCGCAGGCGCTGCTTGACCCAGCCCTTGTCCTGCTCGGCGTGGATCAGGGCGAGCTTGAAGTTGAGCTTTTCCTCGCGCGCGATCTCGCGGACGATGGCCGCGACCTCCTGGAGGTGCGGCTCGCCGCCAGCGCAACCGACGGAACCGATGACCAGTGGGATATCGGCGGAACGCGCGGCGAGCAGCATCAGCCTGAGGTCGCGCTTCATCGCCATGCGAGAGTTGAGGCACTTCCCGGAACCAAGGTAGTGCGGGCCGGGGTCCGTGCTGCCGCCGTCGACGCCGATCATCTGCGGCGCCATGGACATGCCGTTCTTCAATGACGCTTCGGGAAACCCATAACCGAGTAGCCCGCTCGTCGAAAGCAAGCGATACTCACCCATCTTCAACCCCCCTGGCGGATATGTCAGACTTTACGTCAATAGACTGTACCTGTATAGTCAACTTGCCGTCAATGGGGATAATTTGGCGAGGTTCGGTTTGCAGCCCTTATACGTGAGAATTCAAGACGAATTGCGCGGCAAGATAGCCGCCGGCGAACTCGGTCCCGGCGACCGCGTGCCGTCGGAAAACAGCTTGGCGCGCCGCTTTCACACGACTCGCGCGACCGTCCGTCAAGCATTGGCGCAACTCGATTACGAGGGCCTGATCCATCGCCAGGCTGGCCTCGGCACCTTCGTCGCCGCGCCCAAGGTCGAAGCACGGCTCGACACCCGCGTGCGCCAATCCTTCGAGGAGCAGATGGAGGGCGCCGGCTTCCACGTCGAGTTCGACCTGCTGTCGTTTGAGGAAGTCGTGCCGCCCGAGGAGATCCGCGAGACGATGGGGCTGCGCGCCGGGCAGACGGTGTTCCGAATGGAGCGCCTGCGTCTGGTCGGCGGCGATGTGCTCGGCCTCGAGGTGCGATATATCCTGAGCGACTGCGGCGCCGAAATTCCGCCCGAGAACCTGGCCACCAAGTCGGCCATCGCCTTCATGTACGAAACCTCCGCCGGACCGGTCGAGAGCGTCATCGTGTCGGTGCACGCCGACGCCG
>JAYNJY010000153.1:5586-7489 GCA_038110665.1 Rhodospirillaceae bacterium
CCGGACGTCGCCGACAAGTTGCAGATGACCGCCGGCGCGCCGGTACTGAACCGCCAGCACCGGTTCACCGATCGCGCCGGGCGGGTCATCCTGTGCGGCGACTCGATCTATCGCGGTGATTCCTACCGCTTCTCCTACACGCTTCACTATGACGGTGTGACCCCCACTAACTCGCCGATCCCCTGACATCATGATCGACCCCATCGTCCTCGAGCTGATCCAAACGAGGCTCACCTCCGTGGTGCGCGAAATGCGCGGCATCATGATCAGGACCGCCTATTCGCCGATGATCCACGAGGGCCACGACTTCTCCTGCGCCGTGCTGTCACCGACGGGCGAACTAGTCGCGGCTTCCGAGGTCGAGCAGCCGACGCACCTTTCGGCCATGCCGTGGTGCGCGCGGCGCGTCGTCGAGCGCTACGCCGGCGACGTCGGCCCGGGCGATCTGTTCCTGCACAACGACCCCTACAGCGGCGGTTCGCACCTCAACGACGTGGCCCTGTTCTATCCGGTGTTCCATGGCGACAGTCAGATCGCGCTGCTCGCGGTGATGGCGCATTGGCAGGACGTCGGCGGCATGGTACCGGGCAGCCTGTCGGGCACGGCCAGCGAGATCTTCCAGGAGGGTATCCGCATCCCGGGGCTGCGCATCCAGCGCCGCGGCAAGCCGATCGCAGAGGCCACCGATCTGTTGTTCGCCAATGTGCGCCAACCCGATGAGCGGCAAGGCGACCTCAACGCCATGATTGGCACCTGCCGGATCGCCGAGCGCCGGCTTTCCGACCTGATCGAGCGTTGGGGCCGGGACACGGCGGTCGCCGGCATGGCGGCGCTGCTCGACCGTGCCGAGGCGCGTATGCGCGCCGCCATCAAGAAGGTGCCGAACGGCGTCTACGAGTACGAAACCCATCTCGACAACACCGGCGACTCGGCCGAACCGCTTCTGCTCAAGCTCCGCCTCACCGTTTCCGGTGAAAGCCTGCATGCCGACTTCACCGGTTGTTCACCGCAGGTAGCGGGGCCGACCAACCTGGGCCCGGCCGCGTCGATGACGGCAGTGTTCACCATGTCAAAGGCGCTGCTCGACCCGAAAGGCCCGATCAACGCCGGCGCCATGCGGCCGCTATCGGTCGAAGCGCCGCTCGGCACCGTCGTCAATGCGCGTCCGCCGGCCGCCTGCGGTGCCATCGGCGAGGTCCGCCGGGCGCTCGAATCGCTGGTCGTCGGTACGCTCGGCAAGGCCATGCCTGAACGCCTGGTCGGCGATCTCAAGGGGGCTTCGAACATCACCGCCATCGGCGGGCCGCATCCGGGCCGCGACCGCGACTTCCTGTTCGCCGAGTTTCCCGCCGGCGGCACCGGCGCGTTCGTCGGCGGTGACGGCAACAACGCCATGCGCAATTTCGCCGAAGGCGATATTTCCTCGATCCAGCCGGTCGAGTCGATCGAACTGACCTGTCCGCTGCGGGTCGAGCGCTCCGAGTTGCGCCGCGATTCCGGCGGCGCCGGCAAGTGGCGCGGTGGTCTCGGGCTTAGGCGCGAAATCCGCCTGCTCGGTGCCGGCGGGCGGCTTTCGGTGTTGTCCGACAAGAACGTGATTCCGCCCTACGGCGTGCGCGGCGGCATCAGCAGCGCGCCCAATCGTTTCGTGGTGCGCCGCGACGGCAAGGTCATCGAGCCCTCGGTGCTGCCGGGCAAGGTGACGGCCTTTCAACTGCGGCGCGGCGACGTGGTCATCGAAGAGACCGCCGGCGGGGGCGGTTACGGCGATCCGCTCGACCGCGACCCGGCCGCGGTGGCACGCGACGTCGCCTACGGCTACGTATCGCCGGCCGAGGCCCGCTTGGCCTACGGTGTCGTACTCGAGCGCGGCGAACCGGTGGCTGCGGCGACCAACGCGAGC
>JAYNJY010000154.1:0-7483 GCA_038110665.1 Rhodospirillaceae bacterium
ACGTGCACCGCGACCACATGCCGAAGGGCCCCGAGGCGCGCGCCATGTACGAGGCGATCGAGCAGGTCCGCTGTGAAAGCCTCGGCGCCAGGCGCTTCACCGGTTGCGCCGAGAACCTCGATGCGCTTTTGCAGGAACGCTGCAAGGCACGCGGCTACGGCGCCATCACCGAGCAGAAAGAAGCCAACCTGACCGACGCCGTCGCTATACTGGTGCGCGAGAAAATCACCGGCGAAAAGGCGCCCAAGGCCGCCAACAAGCTGATGGAAGTGTGGCGCGGCGATCTCGAGAAGCGCCTCGGCGAGCAACTTTCCAAACTGGGTCAGTGCCCGGCCGATCAAGCCCGCTTCTCCGACGTGGTCACCGACATGATCCGCGTCCTCGACCTGCTCGAGGAAGACAACGCCGAGATGGAGCCGGACGACCAGGACAGCCAGGACGATTCCGACGACAGCAACGACGATGCCGCCGACGGCAGCGATTCGGAAATGGACGACGAGTCCATGGTTGCCGGCCAGACCGGCGACATGGAGATGTCCGACGACGGCGAGTTCGGCGAGGGCGAGGAAGAGCAGTTCATGGGCGGCGAAGGCGAGGAAGAGCCCGCCGGTCCGAGCCGCTGGAACGAACCGTGGGAGCGCAACCAGCCCGGCGCCGACAGCCGTTACATGGCCTTCACCAACGAGTTCGACGAAGTCATCGGCGCCGAGGACCTGTGCGACCCGGAAGAACTCGACCGGCTGCGCCACCAGCTCGACCAGCAGTTGTCGCACTTGCAGGGCGTGGTCGCGCGCCTCGCCAATCGGCTGCAGCGCCGGCTCATGGCGAAGCAGACGCGGTCCTGGGAGTTCGACCTGGAAGAGGGCATGCTCGACGCCGGGCGCCTGTCGCGCGTCGTCACCAACCCGACCCACCCGCTTTCCTACAAGATCGAGCGCGACACCGATTTCCGCGACACCGTGGTGACGCTGCTGATCGACAACTCGGGCTCCATGCGCGGCCGGCCGATCACGGTCGCGGCCATGGCCGGCGACATCCTGGCGCGCACGCTGGAACGCTGCGCCGTCAAGGTCGAGATCTTGGGCTTCACCACGCGTTCGTGGAAAGGCGGCCAAGCGCGCGAGAAGTGGGTGACCGAGGGCAAGCCGAAGAACCCGGGCCGTCTCAACGATCTCCGCCACATCGTCTACAAGGCGGCCGACCAGCCCTGGCGCCGCTCGCGCAAGAACCTCGGCCTGATGCTGCGCGAGGGCCTGCTCAAGGAAAACATCGACGGCGAGGCGCTGATGTGGGCGCACCAGCGCCTGATCTCGCGGCCCGAGCAGCGCCGCATCCTGATGGTCATCTCCGACGGCGCCCCGGTCGACGACGCGACGCTGTCGGCCAACCCGGGCAACTACCTGGAGCGGCACCTGCGCGACGTCATCGAATGGATCGAGACGCGCTCCGACGTCGAGATCACCGCCATCGGCATCGGCCACGACGTGACCCGTTATTACCGCCGTGCCGTCACCATCGTCGACGCCGAGGAACTCGGCGGCACCATGATGAACCAGTTGGCGGAACTGTTCGACGAGGACACCCGGGGCAAGCTCCGCCGCATGGCGTGAGCGGACCGGCTCAACTGTTGAGCAGGGTTAAGATCAGCTCGTCGTAACCCATGCCCTTCTCTTCGAGCACGCTGACCAGCAACTGAGACCGGCATCCATGCCGTCCTTGGGGCTGGCGTGCTTCTGCTCCTCGGCCAGGATCGCCTTGTACAACCCGGCGACCACGTCGCGGGCGCCGGCATGCGGCACGCAGCGCAAGGAGTGATAGCCGATCAGATTGCTGCCCGACGCGTCGTAGGACGGCGTCACGTGGGCGAACACCCAGTAGTGGTCGCCGTTCTTCGCCTAGTTGACGACGAAGGCGAAGATCTCCTTGCCGGTGACGATCGTGTCCCACAGGCACTTGAACACGCAACGCGGCATGTCC
Source organism: Rhodospirillaceae bacterium (assembly GCA_038110665.1). Lineage (GTDB taxonomy): Bacteria > Pseudomonadota > Alphaproteobacteria > Rhodospirillales > Casp-alpha2 > TMED8. Next base: position 1,978 of record JAYNJY010000154.1, read on the forward strand.
GGGTGGCGCACGATGTTGTGCTGCTGGCCGACGAGTTCGCGCTCGTCGTAGCCGGCGACCTTGCAGAAGGTGCGGTTGGCGTAGGTAATGACGCCGGTGAGATCAGTCTTGGAGACGATGATGTCGCCCGGCTCGAAGGTCCGCTCGACGCCCGTCGGTGGTAATGTCGGTCGCGCCATGGGTTTCCCCTTTGTCGCGTCGGATATCGTAGTGGAAGCGGCGAGCACCCTAATTGATCTATGTCAAAATTTATTACAATCGCGGCTTTTCCTGTGCGCCATTTCGTCTAAAGTTTTACCGCTCCATTGAAGATCGAATGGCAGGGAGGGACCACATGACCGTGACCGTGACACCATTGGCCGACGGCTTCGGCGCCGTTATCGAAGGCCCGGCGATCGAGACGCCGTTGAGCGCCGCCGAATTCGACGCCATCCACGATGCCTTTCTCAATCACAAGGTGGTGGCGCTCAGGGGCCTCAAGTGGGACTTCGACACCATGCTCGACTTCGGTCGCCGCTTCGGCCAGCTGGTGCCGCACGTGCTCGACCAGTATCACCATCCGAAAACCAGCGAAGTCTCGATCATCGCCGCCAATACCGGCGACGCCGTCAGCCGCGGCACCAGCGAACCGGCCGGCGCCTATTGGCATTCCGACCTGAGCTACGACGCCAACCCGGCCGACGCCATCATGCTCTACGCGCTGCAAGTGCCGTCACATGGTGGCGACACCGAGTTCTGCGACACCGTCGCCGCCTACGAGGCACTCGGCGCCGCGACCAAGGCGCGCATCGACGGCCTCATCGGCGTCCATCGCTACGGCCACCGCGGCGGCTACGCCGTGACCAGCCTCAACGAGAAGCAAGCCGCCGCGCACCCGGACGTCTACCACCCGGTGGTGCGCAAGCACCGCGAGACCGGCAAGAAATCGCTGTTCGTCAGCCCCGGCTTCACCGCCGCCATCCAAGGCCTGGACGCCGTCGAGAGCGACGCCCTGTTGCAGCAACTGTTCGACCACATGCTCGAGCCGCGTTTCCGTTATCGTCACAAATGGCAGGTCGGCGATCTGGTCTGTGCCGACAACCGCTCGACCATGCACTGCGCCATCGCCGATTACACCGAACCCCGGCGCATGTGGCGGATGATCGTCGGCGGCAACGGCTAGAGATCGACGAGCGGGCCCTCGCCTTCGGCCACGTCGGTGATGACGACGATCTGGCTGACCGCCTTTCCGTCGCCGGAGAGCGGCAGGCGCAACGCATAGTGGACATAATTGAAGCCGGGCTCGCGCATGAACGCGTAGCGGCTCGCGCTCGCCTCGCCGGTGGTTCGGGTTTCCTCGTGCTGGCGGCGCAGTTCCGGCACCATGTCGGCGGTGTGGATGTCGTAGAGTGACTGTCCTTTCATGTCGTAGCCGTGCAGTTCGGTCATCGCCGAGCCCCAATAGCGGAAGCTGTTGAGCGTGGTGTCCGCGAAGACGTCGATGACCAGCGTATACGGCAGCAGGCGGGCGGGAATCCCGAGCATGTCGAATTCGCGCCAGCCGCAGGCGAGCTACTCGCCGCCGAGACCGCGCCAGTATTCCAGCACCGCCTTCAACCCGGCCGGCAAGGCCTCCAACGGCACGGTGCGGTAACGCATCCGATCATCCCTTGCGTTTGGCCTTGGCGGCCGGTTTTCATCATTGGTAGCCCGCCGGTGGCGCTTTCATCAACAACAACCAAACGCTAGCATGAGGACCATGAAGTTAATTCATGTTACCGACCCGCACCTGGTGGCGCCACCTACCATGTTGCTGGAGATCAACGGCCGCGCGCATCTGGCCCGGGCGGTCGCCAGCATCAACGCGCACCATGCCGACGCCGAACTCTGCGTCGTCACCGGGGACCTGGCGCACTGGGCCGAACCGCAAGCCTATGCGGCGCTGCTCGAGATCATGTCCGGCCTTGTCGTGCCTTGGCACCCGCTGATCGGCAACCACGACACCCGCGCGGGATTGCGCGCCGCCATGCCCGACCTGGCGTGGTCCGCGGACGGTTTCCTGCACTACGCGCTCGACACCAGCGCCGGCCGGCTCCTGATGCTCGACACCCTCGACGAGGGCAAGGCCTCGGGCCGGATGTGCGAGGCGCGGCTGCGCTGGCTCCACCGCGAACTGACCCGCGCCTTGGCCGACAAGCGCGACGTCTATCTGTTCATGCACCACGCCCCGATGGCGGTCGGTATCCCCGGCGTCGACGCTATCCGCCTCGCCAACGGTGGCGATCTCGCCGTCTGCCTCCGGGGCTTCACGCACGTCAGGCACCTGTTCATGGGCCATCTGCACCGCGCCTGCCATGGCTCGTGGAAGGGCGTTCCGTTCTCCACCGTCAAGGCGACGGCGCACCAGGTCGCGCCGATCTTCGACGCGGAGAGCAAACTCACCGCGTCTCGCGAACTGCCGGCCTACGCCGTCGCCTTGATCGGCCCGGACGGTGTCGTCGTGCACGATCACTCGTACATGGAGGAAGACGCCGTCATCGCCTACGACCGCGGCGCGCCCGCGGGCGGCACGGTGCCTGAGCACCAGAAGGACTGGAGTCGGTGAACGCCCGGCTCGCCCTGTTCCCGGTCGTGCTTTGGGCGCTGATCCAGACGTCGGCGGCGGCGGCCAAATCGGTCGAACTCCGCACCGAGCATCGCGGCATCCGACTCGTCGGCATGTCGATACCGCCGAAGGACGCCTACGACGTCGAGTTGCTCGCGCCAGGACCGGCGCTGGAGAACGTCAAGCGCGCCATCGACCTCATTTACGCGGCCTCGCCGTTCAGCGCCGAGCGCATCGAGACGTTGAAGAAGAACGGCAAGGTGACACTGGTCTACGACGCCGCTTTCCCGAAGTCCCGGCTGGCGACGGTGATCATCGCCGCCTTCTTCCCGGACTTCTTCCAGACCGAAAAGGGCGGCGACAAGGAATTCCTCGTCGTCATCAGCCGTTTCGGCGTCAAGTGGCCGACCGACAAGCTCGCCGCCGTGATCGTGCACGAACTGGTCGGCCACGGCCTGCAACACCTGCGCGGCCGCACCGAAAAGGACCGCAAGATCGACAAGGAATGCGAGGCGTTGATCTACGAGGAACGCGCCTACCAGGATTTCGCCGTGCGCCGCGACAGCCGCAACATGAAACAGTTCCGCAAGGACGTGCGCGACAAATGGTGCGCCGATTTCCGCCGCCACCTGACGCAGGCCGGCCGCAACGCCGACAAGATGTGGAACTACGGCAAGCCGGACGTTCCGGAACTACTGGTGCATTTCGACCGCTACATCGCGGACCTGCGCGAGAGCGGCGTCGCCGGCAAGGCGGTCGCGGCGGCCAAGGTAAAACGGGCCGACGACCTCGCCCGGCTCGAGGTGCGCGCGAAGGAAACCCGCGACCCGGACGCCATGTTCCTGCTCGGCACGCGCTATCTCAAGGGCATCGGCGTCACCCGCGACGCCGGCTTAGGCGCCAAGTGGATCGCCGCCGCCGCCGACACCGGCCACGCCCGCGCCCAGCACGTGCTCGGCGTGCTCTATTCGTCCGGTTACGGCGTGGCCAAAGATCCCGCCACCGCGTACATGTGGCTGACGCTGGCGGCCAAGCGCGGCTTTTCCGACGCCAAGGTGGCGCGGAAGAAGCTGGAGGGCGCGCTCAGCCCGGCCGAACGCGCCTTAGCCGAGAAGCGCGCCGGCGAATGGCGCCCCATGTCTTGAGGCGGCCATTGAAAACCAGGGCCGCCGACGACATCTCCTATGCGTCCCCGTTGCGGAAGGAACCCGCCGCCGTGCCGTACCACCGCCCGACCGCCCTACTCGCGCTCACGCTAGCCCTGCTCGGCGTCCTCAATCTCGGCATCGCCGGCCCGGCCACCGCCGACCCCGTCACCGTCGAGGCGACGCCGATCCCGCTCCATCCGGGCGATGCCAACGTTGTCGCTGCCGGCAAGCTGCGCTACCGGGGCGGCCTGCAACTGCAGAGCGCGGACCGCCATTTCGGCGGCTTTTCAGCGCTCGGCCTGAGCGCAGACGGCGCGCGCATGGTCGCGCTCAGCGACGAGGGCCGCCGGCTCGCGGCCAATCTCGTCTATGACGCCGCCGGCAACCTGAAGGGTCTGGCCCAGACCGAACTCGACACCCTCGCCGATCTCGACGGCCGGCCGCTCTCGCAGAACGTCGACGCCGACGCGGAATCCATGAGTCCCGGCGTCGACGGCGAGATCATCGTCGCCTTCGAGCGTAACCACCGGCTCTGGCGCTACCTGCCCGGCGAAGTCGCGCCCAGGCCGCTGAAATCGCCGGACGAACTCTCCAAGCTGCCGGCGAACAACGGCATCGAAGCGCTGACGCTGCTGGCCGACGGCCGCCTGCTGGCGATCAGCGAGGGCAGCGGCAAGAATAAGAACGCCATCGGCTGGGTCAGCGACCCGCAAGGCTGGTCGGTGCTGACCTATACGCTGAAGGGCGGCTTTCGCGCGACCGGCGCGGCGACGCTCCCCGATGGCGACGTAATGTTACTGGAACGGCGCTATACGCTGCGCTCGGGCGTCGCTGCGCGCGTGCGCCGAGTCGCCGGCAAGGACGTCATGCCCGGTGCCGCCCTGGAAGGCGCGCTGATCGGCGAATTGCGACCGCCGGTCAACGTCGACAACATGGAGGGGATCGAGACGATCCGGCCGGCCGCCGGCCCCAACGCCGGCAAGACGCTGGTCTATCTGATATCGGATGACAACTTCAATCCGCTCCAGCGCACGCTGTTGATGATGTTCGAACTGACGGAGTGAGGCGGCCCGCCGCCACACCCGTATCCAAACAGGCTCAAGCCGGTGCGCCGGCGGTCACGTCCTTCGCCATGTGCAGCGACACGCGCCGGTTCGGATGACCGAGATCGATCGCCCGACGGCGCCGGTCGGGGCCGAAGAAGTGGTCGGCATGCACGAACGGCCGGGATTCGCAGACGATCCTGGCGATGCGCTTGTAGAGGGTACGGGCCGAGACCAGCTTGGCCAGGAATTCGGACATGCCGCCGTCGCGCGCCGTGACCACATCGCCCTCACCGGTTTAGGCCGAGATGATGATGACCGGCGCGAAGCAGTTGGCGCTGGCCGGGTCCTGGCGGACACAGTTCAACAGCGCGAGACCGTCGCAGCTGGGGCTCCAATCGGCGAGCACGATGTCGGGCATCAGCGTGTTGAAGGCTTCGAACCCCGCTTCCGGCGTCGCCAGGCGCGGCCCCGCGGAGCCGCAAGCGTGCATGTGCGACGGCGGCCACCGGCGCCAGGCGGAACGAGGCGAAGCGGCTGAACCGGCCGCCGACGAAGCCCCAAACGGTGCGGAACGCCAGCATAAGCGCGAGCGCGTAACCGTCGATCATGTGCACGTCGAGCCAACGCGCATCGAGCACGAAGCCGGTTACGGCGGAAGCCGCGACCGCAACGACCATCGCCCAATGGAACAGCCGGAGCGCCAGATCCCAGACCTCGCCGCCGGCCGA
>JAYNJY010000155.1:0-6653 GCA_038110665.1 Rhodospirillaceae bacterium
TGATCGCCATGCGATCCTTGCGGACCTCCTCGAAGGAGGTTTTGCCGCGCATGATCACCGAGCCGCGCCCGGTGTGGAACGCCGAGACGACACCGTTCTTGCCGAGGATGACGCCGCCGGTCGGGAAGTCGGGGCCCTGGATGTGGTGCTCGATCAACTCATCGATGGTGATCGCTGGGTTGTCGATGACGGCACAGCAGGAATCGATGACCTCGCCCAGGTTGTGGGGTGGGATGTTGGTCGCCATGCCGACCGCGATGCCGCCGGCGCCGTTGACGAGCAGGTTCGGGAAGCCGGCCGGCAGCACGCGCGGCTCCGAGACCGATTCATCGTAGTTGGGCTGGAAGTCGACGGTCTCGCGGTCGATATCCTCCAACAGCGCATGCGCCGAGCGCGCCATGCGCGCCTCGGTGTAGCGCATGGCCGCCGCCTTGTCGCCGTCCATGGAACCGAAGTTGCCCTGCCCGTCGATCAGCGGCAGGCGCATGGAGAAATCCTGCGCCATGCGCACCATGGCGTCGTAGATCGCCTGGTCGCCGTGCGGGTGGTACTTACCCATGACGTCACCGACGATGCGCGCCGACTTGCGGTACGGCTTGTTGTACTCGTAGCCGTTTTCCTTCATCGAATAGAGGATGCGCCGGTGCACCGGCTTCAGGCCGTCGCGCACGTCCGGCAGCGCCCGCGACACGATCACGCTCATGGCGTAATCGAGATACGACGAGCGCATTTCGTCTTCGATGGCGACCGATGTCACGTCGGAGGGCGGCGGTCCCGGCGGGGGTGCCGGGGGTTGGTCCTCGGGGACCGAATCAGGCGGCGGATCGTTTGGCTTCGTCAATAAAAAATACCGTTTATTTTCATGGGATTAAAAAAACAAAACCGGAGCGACCTGGTGCCGCCCCGAGTCGTGGGAACCTAGCATTTTTGGCCCTGCAGCACAAGCGACCGACGACGTGAAAATTGGCGGAATTCCTAGGCGCGGGAGGGGTTTCCAGGGCCCGAAATCCGGAACCAGACGGCGCCCAGGAAGATCGCGAAAATCGGCACCGCGAGCACCATGTTGACGGCGGTCCAGCCGAAGTTGGCGTGGATCGCGCCGGACGAAAGACTCGCCACCGAGACCGTCGTCCACAGCAGGAAATCGTTGACCGCCTGCACCTTGGCCTTCTCGTCGGGGCGGTAGGTCTCGGTCACCAGCGTGGTGCCGCCGATGAACATGAAATTCCAGCCGAGTCCGAGCAGCACCAAGCCGCCGGTGAAGTTGGCGATGTCGATGCCCGATAGGTTCATCGCCATGGCGCCGGTATTGAGCACGGTGCCGGCGATGATCACGTTGACGACACCGAAACGGCGGATCAGGTCGCCGGTAAAGAAGCTCGGGCCGAACATGGCGAGCACGTGCCACTGGATCACCGTCGCCGTCTGCGCAAACGCGAAACCGCAGCCGGTCATGGCCAGCGGCGTCGCGGTCATCACCAACGTCATGACGCCGTAGCCGAACATCGCCGTCGTCACCGCCAGGATGAAAGTCGGCTGCCGGACGATCTCTCCCAGCGGGCGGCCGCCGCCGCGGAAGCCCTTGAACTCGGCCTTGGGAATGCGCACCGCCTGGAGCAGCACGATGGTCACCGTGCTCATGATGATGATGCCGACGTAACCGCCGGCGTACTGCACCGGCGACAACAGGTCGTAGGTCGCCTTGGCGATCTGCGGCCCGAGGAAGGCGGCGATGACGCCGCCCGCCATGACGTAGGAAATGGCGCGCTCGCGGAAGTCGGTGGGCGCCGTGTCGGCGGCGGCGAAGCGGTAGTACTGCCAGAACGCGTTATGCACGCCGAGCGCACAGCTGCCGGCGACGAAGGCCCAGAAATTGCCGGAGAGTATGCCCCAACATGCGAGCGCCGCGCCGGCGATGCCGATACACTGGCCGAGCGTGAAGCCGAGCTTGCGCCCGAAACGCGCCATCAGATAGGACGCCGGAATGGTCGTGCACATGGTGCCGATGAACTGCGACGCCAGCGGCAGCGTCGCCAGCGCCTTGTCGGCGGCGAGCATCTGTCCAGCCAACGCCGAAATGGTCATGACCAGGGACGATCCACTCATTGAAAGCGCCTGGCAGATGGCCAAGACCAAGACGTTGCGGCGCGATCCCGCGCCCTGGGCATCCGATGTCGTCATCGTTGTCATCCGGCACGCCCGAACGGGCGTGCAAGGTTTGCGATCGCGCCAGCGGGGCGCTTCAGAAGGGAATTTCGTCGTCGAGGTCGCCGCGCTTCGAGCCGCCGCCACCGCCCTGGTCGGAGCCGCCCCAGTCGCCGCCGGAACCACCGCCGTCGTAGCCACCGCCTCCACCGCCACCGCCGCCGCCATCGCCACGGCCGTCGAGCATGGTCATGACGCCGTTGAAGCGCGGGATCACGACCTCGGTCGTATAGCGTTCCTGGCCGTCATTGCCGGTCCATTTGCGGGTCTGCATCTTGCCTTCGAGCTACTCCGTGGAACCCTGGAGCCGTTATTTCTCGGCGACATCGGCGATGCGTACGTCGAAGATCACCACCCGGTGCCACTCTGTCTTTTCGCGGCGCTCGCCGGACTGGCGGTCCTTCCACTGCTCCGAGGTCGCCACCGACATGTTGACGATCTTGCCGCCGCTCTGGGAATGACGGACCTCCGGGTCGCGGCCGAGATTGCCGATCAGGATGACTTTGTTCACCGAACCTGCCATGGGGGTGTTCCTCGCACTTGAATTTCGCCGAGCACCTTAACCGGAACCGTCCCGGCAAGCCAGCCCCGATGCCGGGGAAATCCGTAATTTCCCGTATTGGTTTAACGCCCGCCGTTATGCCGACGGGCCCATCATGGTGCCGAGGCGGCGCGCGATATCGCGCGCCTGTTCGGCGATCGAAGTTTCGGTCTCGCCGACCTTGACCAGGGCGGCGATGCCGATCTCGAGCAGCGCCGAGCCGTAGACGTAGGCGTTGACGCCCTCGCTTTGAAAGCGTTCCAAGGCGTCAGCCAGGATCATGTCGGCCTTCTCGAAATCCGCGTCCATCTCGGGCGTCGGCGGGTCTTGCATGGCGGCGGTCCTTTCCGGGCGTGAATCCTGACGGCGGTTGATCAACCTCAAGGCCGGCAACCGGGCCGCGTGGGATAATCCAACCATCCGAAATCCCGCAATACAAGACATGAGGATGGAGCCATGTTCGAGAAAATCATCGTCGCCACCGATGGCTCTGAGTGCGGTAACCGGGCCGTCGCCACTGCGGTCGACATCGCCGGAAAATACGGAGCGGAACTGGTCGTCGCGCATGTCTTGATGCATGGCGCGCCGCCCGAGTCGCTCAAGCGCATGGCCGAGATCGAACATCTCGTCGATGTCCATCCCGACGCGCCAGTTGCCTTCGACAACATGCCGGCAATGGCCATGTCCATCGCCGCTGTCGAGCACTCGCGGGTCGAGCATGCCGTCATCGAGGCGATCGGCAAGAAGGTCGCCGAGCGTGCGGTGCAATCTGCCAAGGACGCAGGCGCGGCCAAGGTCGAGAGCGTCATCCTCGATGGCGAACCGGCCGAGAAGATCGTCCAGGCGGCACGCGATGTCGATGCCAAGCTGATCGTAATGGGCTGTCGCGGGCTCAGCGCATTCAAGCGGCTGCTCATGGGCAGCGTGTCGCAGAAAGTCGCGCAGTTGTCCGAGTGCGCGTGCCTGATCGTCAGGTAGCGCTTCCCGGCAGGCGCCGGGAAACGGCTTGGGCGATGCGGAACATCACCCAGAGCGAGATGATCAGCGGCAGCAGGCTGCCGGTCATGACGCTGAGGTTCGACTCGGGAAACGCGAGCGGCAACAGCCCCCCCGTCCCCACCGCCCAGCCGACGGCGTTGTCGCTCGGCGTCGCGAGCAGTCGCTCCAACAGGCCGAGGAACAGTCCGATGGCCAACATGACGAAGACCATTCCGCCCGGCCCAAAGTTAGCGTAGGCCTCCGTCAACCACGGCAGGTTGAGGGACGTTACGTTGTCATCGGGATGCAACAGCTTGAACCGGTGTCCGAAAGCGGCACCGGCGACTTCGCGTGGTTTGCCCGGCCAAATGACGCGCGGAATCCAACTGGTCAGCAATAGCCGGTACGACGTCCCGCCCCAATAGCTGACCTCGGCCGGTGTGCGCTTGGCGACGATGGCGAACGGCACGATGGCGGACGTTCGTTGCGCCAGGCCTTGCCAGCGGGCACTTTGCGCTTGTCTGTCGGTATAGACGTAGGTCAACGACCGTGCGAACTGGCCCATGCGCTCAGTCGTGCTCAACTCCGTAGAAGAGCGGCTCGCCATCTGGCGGTAGAACTGGCTGCCCGGATAGACGACAACGACGACGACGACGGCGAGGAGTCCGGCTGTCCACGGCACCCATCCGCGAACGCGGATGTGCATGACCGCGAGCAAGATGACGGAAAGAATGATCGGCGTCAGGAAGCTCGACATCAAGACGGTGAAGTACCATGCCGGCAGGTAGACCAGGAAATAAGCGAAGGTTTGGCCGCGGCCCAAATCCCCCTTCAGATAGAGATATGTGAAACCGGCCATGGCGATGTAACCGCCCGGCTGGATCAACTGTCCGATCGATGGCACAGCGCGAAACTGCGGCGACAGGAAATAAAGCAGGAACAGCAAGGCGAAGCCCCAGAACATCGCATGCAGCAGAAAAGTATTGGACGGCATGGCGAACCGGATCGGCGACACGCACGACGACAACCAGCGCCGCGCGAGCATCCATCCCACGTACATCATGCCGATCCCGTCCAGCACCATGAACTGGATGTGCAGGCCGATCTTTTCGAGTTCCACCATGTTGTAGGAGAAGATACGGCCGAATTCGTTGATCTGGAAGTGCAACAGGAACACCGAGAAACCGAAAAAAACGCCGTAGAAAACACCGGTCAGCACCATCAATGGAAAAATCGGTCGATCCGCACTCGGCGTCGACAGATAGACCAACAGGGGCAGCAACCCGGCGCCGCCGATCAGACAGCCGAACACCGCTTGCGCCAACGGCAGGCTCTCGGCCCGGGTAAGCACGAGGAAAAGCGAAATCGCCGCCCAGCCAAGGACGAGTTGAATTCGGAGATCGATTGTCCGAGCGCTCCGCACGACGATATTCTCTCCCTCGAGCCACGGCCGGGCGCGGATGCGCGGCCATCCATCGCCCATCGATCCGCAATTCTTCCCATCCATCAATGAAATTATGGTTAAACAACGCCTTTACTTAGGCCGCAGGCCGAAAAAAGCGCCGCTTCTGGTCCCCAAAAGCGGCGCTTAGGCACTTGCGTGATTAGACTGCCTTGGACTTTAGGAGCCGGTCATCGCGGGCATCATTCCCGTCGCGTACGCGATTAGGAACAGAATGGCCACGACACCCAGGCATCCGACTGTCCACTTGAGGGCGCTCTTATCGTCCTGAGCCATTTCTGCCTTCATTGCTTGGCCGCGCGGCATTACAAAATAGAGGCACCTCCGAACGCGCGGATTATAACACCCGATCCGCGAATTCGGCAGGGAATTTCGCGAAATCGCTGGTTTTCCCCAGCTATCACCGCGCAGCGCGGCCGCAGCACTTTACCTTTCGACGGACCGGCTTTATCTCTGGTGGGTTGATGCGCGGGCGTCTTGCCCGCTTTGGACGGCCTCGGAAAGAACATGCAAAACATCGTGGTGCGCGGCGCGCGCGAGCACAATCTCCGCAACGTGGACGTGGAGATTCCGCGCGATAGCCTGACCGTGGTAACCGGCCTTTCGGGCTCGGGCAAGTCTTCGCTCGCCTTCGACACCATCTATGCCGAGGGCCAGCGCCGCTACGTCGAAAGCCTGTCGGCCTACGCGCGCCAGTTCCTGGAACTGATGCAGAAACCCGATGTCGACTCGATCGAGGGCCTCAGCCCCGCCATCTCCATCGAACAGAAGACGACGTCCCGGAACCCACGCTCGACCGTCGGCACGGTGACCGAGATCTACGACTACATGCGCCTCCTGTTCGCCCGCGTTGGCACGCCGCATTCGCCGGCCACAGGCCTGCCGATCGAGAGCCAGACGGTGAGCCAGATGGTCGACCGCGTCATGGCCATGCCCGAGGGCAAGCGGCTCTACATGCTTGCGCCCATGGTACGCGGCCGCAAGGGCGAGTACAGGAAGGAACTGCAGGCGTTGGCCAAGCGTGGTTTCCAACGCGTACGCATCGACGGCCAGATGTACGAAATCGACGAGGCGCCGGCGCTCGACAAGAAGTTCAAGCACGACATCGAGGTCGTGGTCGACCGCATCGTCGTCAAGGACGGCATTCAATCCCGCCTCGCCGACAGCTTCGAGACCGCGCTCGGCCTTGCCGACGGTATCGCCTATGTCGATGACGCCGACGCTCAGCCGACCGCGCCGAAGAAGACCAAGGGCGGCATCAAGGACAACGTGCCCGAGGGCCGCAGCGTGTTCTCGGCCAAGTTCGCCTGCCCGGTCTCTGGCTTCACCATCGACGAGATCGAACCCAGGCTGTTCTCCTTCAACAATCCGTTCGGCGCCTGCGCCGCCTGCGACGGGCTCGGCACCGAGATGTACTTCGATCCCGAGCTGGTGGTGCCTGATCCGCGCCTGAGTCTGCGCGAAGGG
>JAYNJY010000155.1:6663-7403 GCA_038110665.1 Rhodospirillaceae bacterium
GTGGCGCCATGGGCGAACTCGACGTCGAAGTACTACATCCAGACGCTCGAGGGCCTGGCGCGGCATTTCGATTTCTCGCTGACCACGCCGTGGTTCAAGCTTTCGAAGCAGATCAAGGAAACCATCCTGTTCGGCTCGAAGCGCGAGGCCGTCACCATGTCCTACCACGACGGCGCCAAGACCTACGAGATCACTAAGCCGTTCGAGGGCGTCATTCCGAACATGGAACGGCGCTGGCGCGAAACCGATTCGAGCTGGGTGCGCGACGAACTCGGCCGTTACCAGACGGTGACGACGTGCTCGGAATGCGGCGGCGCACGGCTCAAGCCGGAAGCACTGGCAGTCAAAATCGACAAACTGCACATTTCGGAAGTCGCCGAGATGTCGATCGACGCGGCACACGAGTGGTTCGCCGGGCTCGACCCAAAATTGACGGATAAACAGCGCGAGATCGCCCGGCGCATCCTGCGCGAGATCAACGAACGCCTCGGTTTTCTCAACAACGTCGGGCTCGACTACCTGACGCTGAGCCGCTCGTCAGGCACGCTTTCCGGCGGCGAGAGCCAGCGCATCCGCCTCGCCTCGCAGATCGGCTCGGGCCTGACCGGCGTGTTGTACGTGCTCGACGAGCCATCCATCGGTTTGCACCAGCGCGACAACGCGCGGCTACTCGAGACGCTGGCGCGGCTGCGCGATCTCGGCAACACGGTGATCGTCGTCGAGCATGACGAGGATGCCAT
>JAYNJY010000156.1:0-2949 GCA_038110665.1 Rhodospirillaceae bacterium
TTGTCCATGAATTTGTGCGCGAGCGCGGCGATGTCTTGCAGCGAGCCCGTGCGCTCGGCCGCGTTGAGCAGCAAGTTCGCCTCGCCAGCCAGCGTCGGGTCGCGCTTGATGGCGCGGAAGATTTGCAGCGCACGCCCAGCCTCCGCGCGCACCCCGGCGAACTCGGCGTTCAGCAGCGACACGCGCTCGATGGCCGCCAAGGCTTGCAGCTTCATGGCCGGCGTAAGGTCGGCTTCCGGGACACCGGCGATCTTCTGGAGTTCGCCGTAGGTGTGGTTGAGCGCGTCGCGCAAGAGCGCCGAGCGCGCGAGGATCTCACCGCTGTTGCCGGCGGCGCCGACCTTGTGAGGCGCCGGGGAACCCGCCTCCAGCAGCGCCTTCGCCTCGACCACCGACTGCGCGTTCGTCACGACGCCCCGGCGCTGCCGCTCGATCTCGGGGCGGTAGAGTTCGGAGGTCGCGTTGAGCACCCCCTTGAGGGTATCGGCGTCGGTGACGTAGCTCCAGTCGACCATGCGCGCGCCCTCGCCCAAGGGCTTTTTCTGCTCGATCGCGTCCTTCATGACCTCGCGCAGAACCTCCGGCCGCGGGTCTTGGCCAACGGCAGCCTTGATGCGCTGCTCGAGTGCGAGCAGTGCGTATGCGGCCGGCTGCTGGCCTTGTTCGAGCGCAGCCTTGATCGCCGGGTCGCGCTGCGCATCCACCGCCACCTGTTCAGGCCGGCGCCCCGTCTCGGCGTAGATATTCCGCAGGCCACTCGCCACCGCCGTGGCGCCCTTCATGCCAGCCAGCAGGATCGCGTTGTCCATGAAGTCCTGCCACGTCGGCATGTGGCCTTCGACCGCGGCGCTGGTGGCCGTCAGCGTGGCCAGTTCGGTGCCGAGGGCGGTTGCACCGATCACGCGCTCGGCGCCCTTCACCGTCATCGCCGTGCCGATCCCCGGCGCGATGACAGCCCCGACGCCGCGCGCAGCGACACTGCCCATGCCTGCGGTAGCCCCGCCGATGACCGCGCCCTTGCCGCCACCTTTGAGCGCCGCCTTGGCGATCTCCCACACGCCCTGCCACGAGGTCGCGTGGTTGCCGTTGTAGGCCTCGACCAGCGCGTCGCGCAGCGCCATCGGCACGGCAAATGAGCCCGCCGCGGCGCCGATGAGGGTGCCCGGCCCCGGTGCGGCGGCGGATCCGGCGGCGCCCCCGGCCACCGCCCCGACAACGCTCAAGGGCAGATCCGCCACCACATTGCCGGCGCCCGAGGCCGCGCGGTAGTACCAGGGCGCGTCCTCCGAAAGCTGCTGCTCGGGGAGCTTCCCGCGCACGGCAAGGCCGGTGGCACTGGACTGCAAGCCCGCGACGACCGCCTCGTAGATGCTCTGCGCCTGACGGCCGACGGCGGGCGTGCCGCCGAGCACCGGCGCCGCATCCCAAAGGTCAGTCATTACCGCTCACCCTGGACTGGCAGACCCATCGCGCGGCGATAGTTTCGCGTGGCCTCCGAAATCGGCTTCTCCGCAAAAGCCTTCTCGCCGCTGGGCACGATCGGGAATTCAGGACCGCCCCGCTTGGCCAGAGCCTTTTTCAACGCGTCGGTCATCACGCGCTGCGTGCCTTTCGGGTCGATAAATGTGCCGCCGACCGGAACGTCTTTCCAGGCGCCCGGGTCTTGCCGCAGATCGACGCCCGCGACCTCGCGCCCCTGCGCCTGCACCGCGTCCGCGGTGGCCTTGATGCGGTTGGGCGTGAAGTAGTAATCCTTCGATCCCGGGTCGAGCAACGCGGCCGGGTCTTTATTGTCCTTGCGCAGCTGGTCGGCCTGACGGCTGACGTCGGTGAGCATCTGCATCTGGATGGCGGCCGAAAGCTCCGGCTGCGCAGCGTACTGCGGCGCGGCGCGCATCGCCTGGTTGACGATCGACAGACGTGCGTTAAGGTTCGACTGGAACGTCCGCCCGTTCTCGTCTTTCTGCGCGGCCACGACGCTCGACAGGAACGAGGCGTCACGCACGTTAAGGTCGCCCCGACCGACGGCGGCCACGACTTCGGCGTTGTTGAACATCTGGCCGCTGGAGGCTTTCATCCACAGATCGCGCAGCACGACTTGGCTCGACCGCTTTTCCTCGCCTGCGGCTTCCTTGGCACGGCGCTCCATGAGCGTAATGAGGTGCTCACGCGTCTGCGGCAGCAGCGTCGGGTCGTCCATGATCGCGCGACGCACGGATTTGCCGCCCTTGCCGTCGAGGATCTGCTTCAGATGCACGTCGTAGGACTTCTCGTTGGCGTCGCGCTCCTGCCGGTCCCGCTCCGCGCGAGCATACGCTTCCTCTGCGCGCTTCGCGCGGATCTCGGACTCGGCCTTGTTGATCGCGATGCTGCGCTGATCGGGCGTCAGGTTCCACTCGCCAGCTTCCAGTTTCTTCTTCGTGCCCTCCGGGTCGATGCGCGTCATCGCGATCGCCGTGGCCTGGTTGAGTTCTTGCTTCAAGCCGTTGGCGATGTCGGCGCGCTGCTCGGGCGAGATATTCCGCAGCGTCGCCGCGAACGCATCGGCGTCCTTCTCGGCCTCGGCCAGATACGCCGGGTTGCGCTGGAGGATGGCACCCGCAGAGTTCAGGAACTTCGACCCCTCAACGCGCGCCACCGCCGCCGCGCGCTTCACGTTGATCGCGTTGGCCTGCTCGTCGTACATCAGGTTCGTGTTCGCTGCGGCCACCGCCAGCGACTCGGCGCCGCGCTTGGTCTGGAACCCCTCGCCCACCTTGGCGAGTTCGTCGTTCATCTGCTGCTTGAGCGCCGAGAGGTCGCTGCCGTTCAGCGCAGCTTTGTCGAGCTCGGCCGCATACTTCGCGCGGATCTCGGACGAAGCCACCAGCGTCGCGCGCGACTCCTTTTCCTCCATGTCGGAGACGAACGCATCCGCGACCGAGCGAACCTGCTTGCCCAGGCCGATCA
>JAYNJY010000156.1:2959-7395 GCA_038110665.1 Rhodospirillaceae bacterium
ATCATGCCCTCCGCGGAACCGAAGTCTGAGCCGTCGGCCCGGCGTCCGCCGGAAACCGGCGCGTCGCCGATCTGCGCAGTGAAAGTGGGGAGAACGGCCATTAGCGCCTCACGAGCCGGTCGTTGATGTTGTAGTAGCTCGAAAATCCGCCGAGCAGTTCGGACCCAGCTTTGAACATGCCGCTGGACTCCGCGTTGTCGGCGCCGGCACGATCAAGCTGCGCCGTGTTGGTGTAGCCCCGGGCCTGCTGCTCGCCCTGGTAGATGATCTGCTGCTTCTCCAGTTCGCTTTGCGCAGCCACGTCGCCGAGCACGTCGAGCACGCTGCCGCTGTCGGCTGTGCCGCCCGAGCGCCCCTGCGCTGCGCGGATTGCGCCGAGACGCAGATATTTCTCGCGGTCCGCCTGCTTCGCCTTGTCGGCCGCGTTCTGCCGCACGATCGCCGCGTTCTGCTCGTTGATCGTGGCGTTATAGTTGCCCGCGGCCGAAGCCATCTCGCCTTGACGCATCGCGCCGACGGCCGATACGACCGCGCTCAGAACCGTGAATACAGGAAGTGCGGCTGCCATGTCAGTTGAACCTCACGTAACCCGTGTGCGCCTCGCCCTCGGGGCCAAAGCCCTTCATCTCGGGCGTCTCCACCTGAAACTTCAGCAAGCGCATCCACCGATGGCCCGCCGCGAACTCCACCCGCACCGTCGCCTCAATCCGCCCCTTCAACTGCGCGAGCTTTCGCTCCGTGGCCAGCGTCAGCCAGGTCATGTGCGGCCCCGTGCCGTCGCCCAGGTACGCCCACGCCAGATGCCGCCCCGGCCACTGCTGCACCGTCCCTGCCACCGCGAGCGGGTCGCCGTCGACCACCGCGGTCCACGTATTCGCCGCCTCCAGCCGCTCCAGCAGCCCTTCATTCAGCGTAACAGTCTTGCCCTCGCCCGTTTTCCGCGCGGCCACGAGCCATTCGTAGTGCCAGCGGCGGAAAGGAACGATCGCCCTCATGAATCGTCCGACACGTTGAACTGCGGCATAACGGCCAGCACGTTCGCCGGGAACGGACCGTCCGCGCGCCAGTACACCTGGCCGAGCTTGTCGTAGTCGGCCTCGAACCGCTCGCGCTTGACGCCTGTGAAAAGCGGCGTCGCGGTGCCGTACTCGTTGCCCCACTGCGTCTCGATGATCTCGGTCAGGTTGTCGGCGTCAGGCCCGTACTTCAGGCCCAGCGTGTCCACGAGCCAGAAGCCGACGCGGTGGATGCGCTTGGTCTTGCCCTGCGAACTGCCGTCCTGCGCGCCGCCGTCGATCGGCATGGTCTGCCCGTCGCTGGGGTAGTAGTACCCGAGCGAGACGATCGTGCCGGTGCGGTCGAGCGTCGCCTTGCCGTTGGTGATCGTCACGTCCACGTGGCGCGTGCCGTCCACGTACACCCCGACCGTCTGCCCCTCCAGGTGCCACAGGCCCGTGACCGTGCTGGAGGGCGAGCCGTTGATGACCGTCCAGCCGCAGTCGACGTAAAACGCGTCCTCCTGCTCGTCCTCCGTCTCCCACAGCTTGCTCATGTATTCGATGTAACGGCGCGTGCGCCCGTTGATGTACCGCTGCACGACCATGTAAAGCTCGTCGCGCGTGGTGTCGGGCGTAGGCACGGCGCAGATCGACTCGACGACCGGGATCAATTCGCCCGCGCTGTCGCTCTGCCCGCCGAGTTCGTGGCGGTGCCAGGCCACGACGTTCTGATCGCGCTCGTAGGTCATGCCTAGCAGCACGCCGTCGGCGCGCACGCCCCACATGACCGCCTGCGGCTGCTCCTGGTAGGCGATCTCGTAGATCGACGGGCGCGTGATGTGCTCGGACAGCAGCGTCATGTCCGGGGCCTTAAAGCCGTCGGATTCGAACACGTAGGCGAACTCACGCACCTTGCGCGCGGCGCGCTGCACGAACAGCACCGCTTTGCCGGCGGCCACCGGCGCGACGTCGGCGCTGCCGTGGCGGGTCGAAGGCTTTGCCGAGATATTGGTCGGCGTGATAGCCTCGTTCAAGGCGCTCGGCTTCACTTGCCACTCGCCGCGGCTGGTGCCCACGAGCAGGCCCTTTTCGTTCGGCGCCATCCACTCGATCGCGTTCACGTCGTCCGCGTTCAGCGTGAACGACACAGCGTTGTCGGCGGCCACCGTGCCGTCCATCGCGCTCGGCTGGAAGTCCGAGTAAAGGCCCGTCTTCGACCCGTCAAGGCGCTGCGGGTACAACGCGGCGCCAGCGAACCACAGGCGGTCGTCGTAGAAGGTGCTGTTTTTCGGGTAGCCCGTCGTGTCCGACCACACACCCAGCCGCCACGTCGACTTGCCGTTCGTGTTCGTGAAGGTCGACTGGATGGCCACCGTCACGACAGTCGTAGAGGCACGGCCGACGATCTCGCCCCAGCCCCATGTCGAGCCTTCTTTCACGCGCACCAGGCGGCCGATGTCGGTGGTCTGGAAGCCCGTGTCGTCGTTGATGCCGGTGACGGCGCTGGCGGTCAGCGTCGTCGTGCCAGTGGCCGCGCCAGGCGTGAGCGTCGTGCTGGTCGTGTTGGCCACGTCGTACGGGCCGTCCGAGAACGTGACGTCGCTCAACGTCCACGAGGTCGCCGACACGCGCACGAGTTGCTGCGGCGGGAAATCAGGGTGCGTGATGTAGAGCACGTCCGCGGACTGCGTGACGCGGATGTCCGGGAGATCAGCCTCGGCGAACGCCGTTGTGACCTCCAGTATCTCGGCCACCGTGCCGCCGGAGGTATAGGTGTCGTACGCGCTGCTGTTGACCGCTAGGCCATCGGAGTCGTAAAGCTCGAACGTGTTCGCCCCGGTGTCGACGTTCGTGACAACGAACTCGCGGTTGTTCACCTGAGTCATGCCGACGACGCCGGTGACGATGACGCGCTCGCCGTTCGCGTACGTGTCGCTGCCCGAATACGCCAGCACCGCCGGGTTCGCCTTCGTGATCCCGGTGATGTTCTGCGCGGTCTTCGTCAGGATGCCGTGCTCGGTGAAGAACCGGATGTACTGATAGCCGAACTCCAGCACGTAGGTCTGCTGCACCGAATACTGGAACGGCAGCAGGCGCGCGTCGCGGTTGTGGTACTTGCACTGATGCAGGTACGCCGTGCCCGGGCGCCGCGTCCAGCCGCCTTGCACCAGCGGCACGCCGTTCAGGCACACGAACATGCCCGCGGCGTACTTGGCCACGTCCTGCCGGCCAAGCATGAGGGCGCTCAGTTCGCCAGCGTTGAAGGCGTTCTGGATCGTCGAGGCGCGGCCCATCTAGAGCCTCGCCTGCAACCATTCATCTTCAGGGAACTCGCGCGCGGACTTCTCGATCGCGCCAGCCTTCTTCGCTTCTGCGATCGCGTCGTCGTAGTCGGCCTGAATGCTCGCCTTCTTCGACGTGCTCTGCGTGATTTCCTCGCACGTCTCAAGCGCGAGTTTGCATTCGAAGGCTTCGATAAACGAGTCGTCGAACTGCGCGGGGTCGGTGATGTCCGCGATGTAGCGGAACTCAAGCGGCGCCGCGTCGGCGGTCAGGATGTACCGGCCTTCGATCTTCCAGTCGAGGTTGATGCCGCTCTCGTCGTCGCGGATCAGCCGCACGTAGTCGTTCGGCAGGCTGTAGCGGTTCCAGCCGCCCCAGGTCGGACCGCTTGCGTCCGCAGCAACCGAGGCGCGAGAGATTGCGAAGCCCCAATCGTAGCGGCGCAGCAGGCGCTTGCGCACCCGCTCGAATGCCGCGTTCATCGACCGCGCGTTCGGGTGATCCTGCGTCAGCGACTCGATGCGCTTGGCGCCGAGTCGCTGAAGGGCGCCGTTCGCGATCGCTACGCTCGAAGTGGCCATCGCGGGGAACCCCTATCAGAACGCTTCGATATCGAGCGTGATGCCGAAAGTGTTGACGACGCCGGTGGGCGTCCAGGCCGCGAGCGCGCGCAGCACCGCCGTGAAGCTGTGGCCCGTGGCGAGCTTCACGCCGTCGAAGTTGAACAGGAACCCTCGCGGCCACGGAGCCTGCAACACGTTGGTCGCGAGCGGCTGGACAAGGTGCGCCAGCACAGCCTGGTACTGCGATGTGCCGGCGGCAACCGTCCCGAGCGGCCCCGACCAGCCCGTGTCGTCGAACCGGAAGATCGCTACCGCAGAGGCGCGCTGCGGTGCCGTGAGCGGGTTGGTCACGTTGTCGCCGACCGCAGCCGGAACGTCTTCGGTCTTGAAGATCAGCAACTCGAAATCGCTGGCGGTCGTGACCACGTTGCCCGACGCCGCGGTGAGATCCAGTGCGGCGGCCGTAATGCGGCCCTGCCGGAATCCGCTCATGTCGAACGTGGCCCGCACCACCGAGCCGGCAGTCGCGTGGTTGCTGATCTCGTCGCCGCCCTGATACGCCGTGTTGTCGGCGGGCCGGGCGAGGCACCAG
>JAYNJY010000157.1:0-7381 GCA_038110665.1 Rhodospirillaceae bacterium
GGCGGTGGCGAAGCGGCACCGGAAAAGGGCGGCAAAAAGAAGCTGCTGATCATTGTCGCGCTGCTGTTGTTGTTGATCGTCGGTGGTTTGGCGGCGGCATATTTCACCGGCCTGATGGATCCCGTGATCGCCATGATCACGGGTAAGGAGGGCGAAGGCGACGCCGGCAATGAAAAGGGTGGAGAGCCTGGGCAGGCGATTTTCTACGACCTGCAGGAGATGCTGGTTAACCTGAACACCGATGGCCGGAAGTCGAGTTTCTTGAAGATCAGGATCAGTTTGGAACTCGAAAACCAGGCGGACATTCCGAGGATTGAACGGGAAATGCCGAGAATTGTCGACAACTTCCAGACCTACCTCCGAGAGCTTCTGTTCGACGATTTGAAGGGGTCCGCAGGTATGTACCGGCTGCGCGAGGAGTTGTTGATCCGGGTCAGCGCTGCTGCGGCGCCGGCGAAGATCAGGGACGTGTTGTTTACGGAGATGCTGGTCCAATAGGGCGTGGAGCGCCGTTTGGGACATGGCAAAGAGGTGAGATCGTATGACTGCGCCCGCTGACGACGACATGGATCAGGACGCCCTTGCCGCCGAATGGGAAGCTTCGCTCGGCGGTGGCGGCGACGGCGACGATCAGGACGACCTGGCGGCCGAATGGGAGGCCATGGTTGGCGACGACGGCGACAGTGATTCCGGCGGCGGCGGTAGCAGCAGCAGCGGCAATGGCCGCGAGTCGACCCGCGTTCTCAACCAGGAGGAAATCGACAGCCTGCTCGGCTTCGACGAGGAGCACGAGGACAAGGGCCAACGCTCCGGTATCCATGCGATCCTTTCGAGCGCGCTGGTCTCCTACGAACGTCTGCCCATGCTTGAGGTCGTATTCGACCGGCTCGTGCGATTGATGTCGACCAGTTTGCGAAATTTCACCTCCGACAACGTCGAAGTGTCGCTCGACAACATCGCCTCGATCCGTTTCGGCGACTATCTCAATTCGATCCCGTTGCCGGCCATGTTGAGCGTGTTCAAGGCCGAGGAATGGGACAACTTCGGGCTGATCACCGTCGACAGTTCGCTGATCTACTCGATCGTCGACGTGTTGCTCGGCGGACGCCGGGGCACCGCCGCGATGCGCATCGAAGGCCGGCCCTACACGACCATCGAACGCTCGCTGGTCGAACGCATGGTGCACGTCATGCTGAGCGACCTGGGCGCGGCGTTCGAGCCGTTGAGCCCGGTCACCTTCCGTTTCGACCGCCTTGAGACGAACCCGCGTTTCGCTACCATCTCCAGGCCCTCCAACGCCGCGATCGTGGCCCGGCTGCGCATCGACATGGAGGATCGCGGCGGCCGGCTCGAGTTGCTGCTGCCCTACGCGACGTTGGAGCCGGTGCGCGAACTCCTGTTGCAGATGTTCATGGGCGAGAAATTCGGCCGTGACTCGATCTGGGAGACCCACTTGGCCGAGGAACTGTGGATGACCGAAGTCGACCTTCAAGCGGTCATCGATACGCAGGTCATGAAGTTGGCCAACGTCTTCAACCTGAAGGTCGGATCGCGGATCATGTTCGGCACGGCGCCGGACGATCCGATCCAATTGCAATGCGGCAACGTGCCCTTGTATGTCGGGCGCATGGGGCGCCGCGGGCAGAATATCGCCATCCGTATCGAGGGCCGCTATGATAAGTTGCCCAAGACTTGACGGTCGTTATCTCATGAGAGGCGAGCAATGCCCCTGTCATTGATCCTCGACATCGTTCTTGCCGTGCTGCTGGTCGTCACGATCGGCTACGCGGTCGTGCTCAATCGCCGGCTCGGTGCGCTGCGCCAAAACAAGGACGAACTCGAACGGTTGGCGAGCGGTTTCGTCGAGACGACGTCACGTGCCGAGAGAGGAATCGGCGAACTGCGGGCAATGACGTATATCCTGCAGTATCGGTGCGCGCGCGCCGTGTCGCTGCGTGACTATCGGGCGTTATAAATGGACCGTGGCAATGCCACGGCCGACCGCCTGGAAGGGGTCGTGCGCGAAGCCCGTGACCAGGACGGCACCACTGCCCGCCCGGCGGCCAGGCCGGCACAACCGGCCGCAGGCCAGGCCGCTCCCGCGGCGAAGCCGAAGCCGGCGCCGTCCCAGAAGCCGCGCGAACCGCTCAGCGCCAGTCCCGCCGATCGCATCGACGTGGGCGGTGTTTCCGATGCGGAGCGCGAACTCCTGAAGGCGTTGCGTTCCGCCGGTTAGGGTGAGCGGCGATTTCTGACCGGTTCTGGCAGTTAATGTTTTCGAAAGCCATTGACGGCATGATGGCCGGGTTCGACAAGGCGGTGCGGCGATGAAGTGGTTGGCAAAGATCCGTTTCCTTCCCCTGACGATTTTCTTCGCGACGCTCATGCTGACCGTGAAAATCAGCGACATTTGGGACAGTGTCGACGGACTGCTGTCCGGTCCGATCAACGTCAGCGAAGCGCAGGCGCAAACCCAAAATCCACCGGCCGGCAACACTGGCGCCCCTGCCCAGAGCGGGTTGCCGCCGGCCCGGAATGCCGGTGCGCCGGCCCAGGGCGCGCTCCCTCCGGCGCAAGGCGCTCTGCCGCCGGCACAAAGCGCTGGCGCCGCGCCGGGACCGGGCGGTGGTCCGGAGGTGTCGCGTTTGATCAAGGATGATCCGACCCTGCTGACGCCGGCTGAAATCGATATCCTGCAACAACTCGCCGTGCGCCGCGACCAACTCGACGCGCGCGAGAAGGAAATCCAGATGCGTACCGGACTGCTCAATGCGGCTGAAGAACGCATCAACAAGAAGATCGCCGAACTGCAGACGCTGCGCGTGACGATCGACGGCCTGATCAAGAAGTTCGACGCCCAGCAGGACGCCAAGCTCAAGAGCCTGGTCAAGATCTACGAAAACATGAAGCCCAAGGACGCCGGCAAGATTTTCGAGGAATTGGAGATGGATACGCTCCTCGAAGTGGCGGAACGGATGAAGGAACGCAAGCTTGCCGAGATACTCGCCAAGATGCCAGCGGATCGGGCGCGCGAGGTCACCGTGGAACTGCGCCGGCTGCGTGAATTGCCCAAAGCAAACTCGCAAGTTGGGGGCTGAATCCGGCAGAATTCCGGCGCAAAAGATATGCGCTCGGGCGGGGAATGTTTGCTTGGCAACGGATTCCGCTTGGTATAACTTAAGATATAACTATCATGTTTAAGGGCAATGGGAGAAGCCGATGGCCGTCGACAAGAACATGAAGGTTTTGACCGTCGATGATTACAAGACGATGCTTCGAATTCTGCGAAATCTTCTGCGTCAGTTGAACTTCAACAACGTCGACGAAGCCACGGACGGTTCGATGGCGCTTCAGAAACTGCGCCAGGAGCCGTTCGGGATGGTCATTTCCGACTGGAACATGGAACCCATGACCGGCATTCAATTGCTGCGTGAGGTCCGGGCGGACGAAAGGCTGAAGCATCTGCCGTTCATCATGATCACGGCGGAAAGCAAATCCGAGAACGTCATCGCCGCCAAGGAAGCCGGCGTTTCCAACTACATCGTCAAGCCGTTCAACGCCGAAACGCTGAAGACCAAGATGGTCAGCGTCCTCGGAGCTTTCTGATATTCGCTGGGCGTCCACGTTCGGCGGAATGTGCGCGCCGGTCTAGGAGAATGCGATGTCAACGGCGACAACCACCGCGGAATTGAACGGTCGATTGGCCGAATTGCGCGCCAAGCATAGCGATGCGGTGCGCATCGAGGATATCGCGTCTGTCGTCGAAAGCATGATGGCGACTATGAAAGGCGACCTCTCGGCTGCGGACCTCGAGCTCTACAACGAACTGGCCGTGCTGGCGACCTACATCCATGCCGCCAAGGCCGATATCGTGATATTGCCCACTGCGGTAGGAGTGTCGCGATGAACCGTTGGTGGCGGACGATCTCGCTGACAGTATTTGCCGCCGGCGTTTTGCTGGCGGGTGCGACCGCTTGGGCCGAGCCGGTCGGGGTGCGTGCCGCGCGGACCAACGATTACGGTCGCATCGTATTCGTCTGGCAGACACCCGTCTCGCACGACCTGGAGATCGCGAAGCGCCGGATCACGGTGCGGTTCGGCCGGCCGCTCGAGGCATCCTATCAACGCGTGCTGGGCGAGCTTCACAACTATGTCGAGGCGGCGGAACCCGGCACCGACGGACGCAGTGTAAGTTTTCGGCTGTATCGTGCCTTCGACGCATACAGCTTCGATTCCTGGCGATCCGTGATCGTCGAGGTCGCCAAGCCGGCGGCGCCAAAGGCGGCGCCTCAGGCCGCCAAGGCCGAAGGTTCCGTCGCGGTCGTGCGGCGCCAGGTCGCGGCGCAGGAGGCGGCCAGCGGCAGTCTTGCGAAGATCGGCGTGCGTACCGGACAGCATCCGAATTATTCGCGAATCGTCTTTGATTGGCGCGACGCGGTCAAATATTCTGTCGCCAATGCCGAAGGCTTGGTCAGCGTGACCTTCGAACAGGCCGCCGATTTGCAGGTCGGAGATATCAACCGCAACCCACCGCCGTTTGTTGGTGGAATTCGCGCGCGAGCCGATGCGGGTAAGACGGTCGTCATGTTGACGGTGCCGAAGTCGTCGCGGATCAAGCATTTCCTGTCCGGCCCGAAGGTGGTGCTCGATGTCCGGCGCCCGACCGGGAACGAGGAAATCGCGGCCTTGCCGCCTGAGAACGCCGCGTCGTCGGCATCCGATAGCCAACAGGCCAGTGCGTCCGCCAGCGAGGCGACACGGCATACTGCCGCCCAGGCGACGGCGCCCGCCGCCGCGCCCGCGCCGACGGCAGCGCCTGCACCCACCCCGGCCGCCCAGCCATCGGCCCCGGCAGCCCAATCCGCGGCGCCAGCCGCGGGCCAGCCCGTCGCCCTGACGCCGGCGACCATTCGGCCCGGTCAAAAGCCGCAAGCGCCGAAGGCCGAGCCCGCTAAGGATGCAGATGGAAAGCCGATCGCACTGGCGCCGCCGGTCGATCCCTCGAACGGCGTCAAGCTCCGCTTCGACTGGGATGAACCGGTCGCCGCGGCCGTCTTCCGCCGTGTCGGCTTCGTTTGGGTGATCTTCGACAAGGCGACCAAGATCGATACCGACGCGCTCATTCGCGCCGGCGGCCAGATCATTCGGGCCATCGACCAGGCGCAGACGCCGCAAGGCACGGTGCTCCGAATCGCCACGCTGCGCGACGTCAATCCGTCGATGGCGCGCGATGGACTTAGCTGGATTTTGGAGTTCAAGCGCCAGGACATGCGCCCGGCGACACCGATCGAGGTCAAGGCGCAACCTGGCTCGCCGGTCGGCGCGCGGGTGTTACTGTCGGTGCCCGAACCTGGTAAGCCGATCGGCATCACCGACCCGATGGTCGGCGACAATCTTGTCGTCGTACCGGTGATCCCGCTCGGGCATGGCGTCGCCGAATCCTACGAGTATCCGCAACTCGAGGTGCTGCAATCCGCTCAGGGCGTGGTCGTGCGTTCGAAGATCGACGATCTTCGCGTCCGTCCGCTGCGCCAAGGCATCGAACTGACGTCGAGGAGCAAGCTCGCGCTGTCGACGGTGTCCGACGACGTTGCCGCCGGTGCCAAGCTGGCCGCGCTGAAGCCGCTGGAGAAGCTGCTCGATCTCGAACCGTGGGAAGTGAAGGATCTGGCCGACTTCACTAAGCGCAAACGGGCGCTGCAGGACGATCTGGTCCAAAGCCCGGCCTCGCAGCGCGAGTCCAAGCGCATGAACATGGCGCGGTTCTATTTCTCCAACGGCTTCCACGCCGAGGCGCTCGGTATCCTGGCCCGCCTGCAGGCGGAACGCCCGGCGATCGCCGACGAGGGCGAGTACCGTCTGATCCGTGGTGCCGTCAGCTATTTCCTCGGTCGGCTGGCCGACGCCGCGACCGACCTATCGCATGCCAGCCTCGACAACAACGATGAAGCCAACTTCTGGCGTGCCGCCGTGATCGCGGAATCTGGTGACTTGCTGGCCGCGGCGGCCGAACTGCGCCGTACCGGTGGCCTTACCCGGGGCTATCCCAAGGCGCTCAAGATGCCGATGGGCACGCTGGTAGCCGAAGCCGCCGTCGAGGTCGGCGATATCAAGACGGCCAAGGCTTTCATCGAGGCACTCAACAAGGCGAAGCCGTCGGATATACAAAAGGCCGATCTCGATTTCGTCGAAGGCAAGGTGCTCAACGTCGGTGGTGACGTCGATGGCGCCATCGCCAAGTGGGAGGCGGTGCTGAAGACGCGCAACCGGCCGGCACGCGCACGAGCGACGGTGGAACGCATGAACCTCATGCTCAAACTGGAGCGCATGCGACCGGCTGAGGCGATCGTCGATCTTGAGAAGCTGCGCTATGCGTGGCGTGGCGACGATTTCGAGTTCAGGCTGCTGCGTCGCCTTGGCGGTCTCTACCTCGACGAAGGAGGCTACCGAAACGGCCTCGAAGCGCTGCGTCAGGCCGCGACCTATTATCGCGAGAACGAGGAGGCGCCGCAGGTCACGGAGCAGATGGCCGAAGTGTTCTCGCGCCTCTATCTCGGCGACGCGGCGGACACCATGCCGGCGGTCACCGCCATTGCGGTCTATCGCGAGTTCAAGGAATTGACGCCTGCCGGCGCCAAGGGCGATGAGGTGATCCGCAAACTCGCTGATCGCCTTGCCAGCGTCGATCTGTTGGACCAGGCGGCGGAAATCCTCGAGGGCCAGATCCGGTTCCGTCTGAGCGGTCCGCTCAAGGCCGAGGTCGGCGCAAGGTTGGCCGTCATCTATCTGCTCGCCCATGAATACAACAAGGCGCTTGCCGCGCTCGATACCACCAACGAAGCCGGGATCGATCCGGTCCTCGATACCCAGCGCCGGCATCTCCGCGCGCGGGCCATGATGGGGGCCGGCCAACAGCCGCAAGCGCTGGACCTGCTGAAGCGCGACAAGGACCCGGGCGCGGATATGTTGCGTGCCGAGATTTTCTGGAAGGGGGGCGATTGGGCGAACGCTTCAATGGCATTGCGCCTGGTTGCGCAGGCAAGCGGTGCCGTCAAGGATAAGCCGCTCAATCCAGAGCAGGCGACCAATATCCTGAATTATGCGATTTCGCTGACGCTATCGGGAAATGAGCGTGGGCTTGGGCGTGTCCGGCAGGATTACGGCAGGGCGATGGAAGCGACGCGGCTCAAGGATGCGTTTCGGCTGGTTTCCGCGCCGACCGCGCTTGGCTTGATTGCCCCGGAGAGTGTCGCGCAGAGGGTCAAGTTGGCGGAGAATTTCAAGACCTTCCTCGGCGAGTACAAGCGGCGCCTCAAGGAACGAAGCCTGAGCGGGCTGACGGACCGCAGCGCCGACGCGGGCGCTGCCAAACCCGCCGCCA
>JAYNJY010000158.1:0-7311 GCA_038110665.1 Rhodospirillaceae bacterium
GGCGCGCAGGTCGGTCAGACGCTCCAGCCGCCAATCGATGATGCCGGCCAAGTCGCGCCGGCGCGGGCTCTTGGCGGCGAGACGGAGCTGGCCGCCGGCCTCGGCTGCCGCCTCGAACACGACGACGTCGTGGCCGCGATGGGCGGCGACCCGCGCCGCCTCCAGCCCGGCCGGACCGGCGCCGACGACGACCACGCGTTTCGGTTTGCCCGCCGCCCGCTCGATGAT
The DNA here is from genome assembly GCA_038110665.1 of Rhodospirillaceae bacterium. Taxonomy (GTDB): domain Bacteria; phylum Pseudomonadota; class Alphaproteobacteria; order Rhodospirillales; family Casp-alpha2; genus TMED8. The sequence goes on from JAYNJY010000158.1 coordinate 229, forward strand.
TTGCGGCATGGTCGCCTCGCGCCCGGTGGCGGCGTTGTGGATGCAGAGCGCCTCGCGACCCTCGTAGATGCGGTCCAGGCAATAGGTGGCGCCGACGCAGGGCCTGATCTCGTGCTCGCGGCCGGCGGCGACCAGGCGCGCGATATGCGGCTCGGCGATGTGCGCGCGGGTCATCCCGACCATGTCGAGCTTGCCCTCGCGGATGGCATGGCGTGCCGTCGCCACGTCGGGGATCTTGGCGGCGTGGAATACGGGAAACCGGGTTTCGGCCCTGATCTCGCCGGCGAAGTCGAGATGCGGCGCGGAACCCTGGCCCATCACCGGGATGACGCCGGCCAGGGCCGCGTCGCTGTCGATGTGGCCGCGGATGACGTTGAGGAAGTCGATGTCGCCCGAAGCCACCAGCCGGCGCGCGATCTCGACGCCCTCCTCGCGGCTCAGCCCCTTGTCCCAATCCTCGTCGCAGACCAGCCGCACGCCGACGATGAACGCCGGGCCGACGATGGTGCGGATGGCGCGCAGCACGCGGTGCGTGAACCGCAGCCGGTTGTCGAGCGTCCCGCCGTGCTCGTCGGTACGGACGTTGGTGGCCGGCGACCAGAACCCGTCGAGCAGGTGGCCGTAGGCCTCGATCTCGATGCCGTCGAGGCCGGCCGCCTGCATGCGCGCCGCGGCGGTGGCGTAGTCGGCGGCGATCCGGTCGAGATCCCAATCCTCGGCCGCCTTCGGGAACGCGCGGTGCGCCGGTTCGCGGATCGGCGACGGCGCCAAGACCGGCAGCCAGTCGGAATGGTTCCAGTTCGACCGCCGCCCCAAATGCGTCAACTGGATCATCACCGCCGCGCAATGCGCGTGGCAGTCGTCGGCAAGGCGCTGCAAGTGCGGCACGATCTCGTCGCGGTAGGCATGCAGGTTGCCGAAAGCCGGCGGCGAATCGGCCGCGACGATGGCGGAACCCGCCGTCATCGTCAGCGCGATGCCGCCCTTGGCCTTTTCCAGGTGGTAGAGCCGGTAGCGCTCGGTCGGCAGGCCGTCCTCGGAATAGGCTGGCTCGTGCGCCGTCGACATGATGCGATTCTTGAGCGTCAGGTGCTTCAATTGATAGGGCTGCAGCAGCGGGTCGTCGACGACCATGGCTCAGGCCGCCCTGTCGTCGGCGTTGAAACGGGTGATGCGGAACGGCCCGAGATCGACGTTGGGTTCGCGCCCGAGGGCGAGGTCGGCGACAAGACGCCCGGTGGTGGCGCTGCCGGTCAATCCCAAGTGCCCGTGGCCGAAGGCGTAATGCACGTTCGGAAAGCGCGCCGAGGGTCCGATGACGGGAAGCGAGTCCGGCGTCGACGGCCGGTGCCCCATCCATTCGCGCCCGCCGTCGGTCCGGAGCCCGGGCAGGTAACGCTTGGCCAGGGCGAGCAGCGCGCGCGAACGGCGGTAATCGGGCGGCGCCTTGAGGCCGGCGAACTCGGCCGCGCCGCCGATGCGTAGCCCGACGGCCATCGGCGTCATGACGAAATGGTCCTCGGCGAAGGACGTCATGATGCCGACGTCGAGGCCGGGGTCGGGGATCGTCGTGTTGTAGCCGCGTTCGGTCTCGAGCGGAAAGAAATCGCCGAACCGCGCGCTCAGCTTGTGCGACCAGGCGCCGCAGGCGACGACCAGTTGGTCGAACGGCCGGCGGCTCTCGCGCGACGTGATCGCGGCGGTCGGACGGCCTTCCTTCATCTCGAAATCGACGACCTCGGCGGCGATGATCTCGACGCCGGACCGGCGCAGGTAATCCAACAGGCCGTCGCAGAGTTCCTTGGGATCGCGGTAATGCGCCCAGTCCTCGGTGTAGTAGCCGCACTGCGCCTCGGGCCCGAGCGCCGGTTCCAGGGCGGCGATGGCGGCGCGGTCCATGGGCTCGGCGTGGATGCCGAGCTCGCGGCGGATCGCCCAGCCCTCGGCCGCGGCCTGGCGCGCCGCTTCCGAGCGATAGACGAAAAGCCCGCCACGCCTGGCGATCAGGTGGGAGAGGCTTGCCTCGGCAAGCATGGTCGCATGATCGTCCATGGCCGTCTGCAACAGGCCCGCCATGGCCGCGGCGCCGGCGCGGTAGCGCGCCGGCCGCGCGGCGGCGAGGAAGTTGCGCAAGTAAGGCCAGAGCCACGGTAGGTGGCGGATGCGGATGGAAAGCGGCCCGAGCGGGTCGAACAGGTAGCCCGGCACCTTCTTCGCGATGCCCGGCTCCGGGATCGGCAGGATTTCGGCGACTGCGATGGCGCCGGCGTTGCCGTGGGACGCGCGGTCGCCCTCCGGGTCGCGGTCGATGACGGTGACGGCGTAGCCCGCGCGGCGGAGCCAGAACGCGCAGTTGAGGCCGACGATGCCGGCACCGATGACGCAGGCGCGGCCGGGTGCCTCCGCCACAGCGGCCGCGTCCTAGAGGTTCGGGCGCGAGGCGATGGCCGCCTCGACGATGGCGGTGACGCGCTCTCGCTCCTCGCCTTCGAGCGTGAGCCGCGGCCGGCGCACCCATTCCGCGCCCTCGCCGGTGATCTGGTTGGCGAGCTTGATCATCTGGACCAGCTTGTTGTCGACGTCGAGATGCAGCAGCGGCATGAACCAGCGGTAGAGTTGGACCGCCGCCTCGACCTTGCCAGCGCGGCCGAGTTCGAACAGCTTGACGGACTCCTTCGGGAAGCTGTTGACTAGGCCGCAAACCCAGCCGACGGCACCGAAGAGCACGTTTTCCAGCACCAGGTCGTCGACGCCGCAGAAGATGCGGTAGCGGTCGCCGCAGACGTTGAACATGTCGGTGATGCGGCGGCTGTCGTGCGACGATTCCTTGACCGCGACGATGGTCTCGCAATCGGCGAGTTGGTTGAACGATTCCGGGCTGACGTCGACCTTATAACCGACCCGGTTGTTGTAGATCATGATCGGCAGGTCGGTCGCGCCGGCAACGGCGCGGAAGTGCGCCAAGGCCTCGCGCTGGTCCTGGGCGTAGACCATGCAGGGCAGCACCATGAGACCGTCGCAGCCGGCCTTCTTGGCCATGCGCGCGGTGTCGATGGCCATGTCGGTGGTGTACTCGGCGACGCCGGTCAGGACCGGCACGCGGCCGGCGGCGGTCTCGACCGCCATCCTGAGCACCTGCTCCTTTTCGTTCGGATAGAGCGAGGTGTTCTCGCCGAGCGTACCGAGCATGATGAACCCGGTGACGCCGGCGGCCATGCAGGATTCCATGTGGCGCGCGGTCGCTTCCAGGTCGAGCGCGCCGTCCTGCTTTAACTCCGTCATCAACGCCGGCATCACGCCGGCCCAATTCATCGCTTTGGCGCTCGTCATCGCTTTCCCCTGCCCCAACCGGATCGCGCTTTTCCCGATGGCAAAGCTTACGCCCGGCCCGGAAGAAAAAAAAGGGCGGCGTGCTTGTTCAGCGCCGCCACCCACGCAGTCTTCAGGGAAAAATCGTCAGCCCTTGTTGCCCTTGCGGCTGCCGGTCTCCGGGAAGATCCACATCGCCAGCACCATGAACACGGCGAGGCCGACGACGATCCAGCTCAGATCCGCGTTGCCGGCGTCCTTCTCGAAGACATGGACGACAGCGCCGACAATCAGCACGGCGACGGATAGCATGGCCTTGATGTGGTTCGGCATGGCCGATCACTCCTGCGGCAGCGGGCCCGAGGCTGCCTCGAAGGGCGTGCCCGGCGTCTGCTTCAGGTTCGATTTCAGGTGCTTGGTCGAATAACCGTTGAACAGGTGTCCGAGCAATCCGCGGTCGAGGTCCGAGGTGTTGAACAGCCAGTCCGAGATCGGGAAGGTCAGGTTCATGTTGACCTCCATCATCAACCGGTCGTTGTGGTGCGCCGTGTGGTGGCGGCGGATGGTATTGACCAGCGGGCAGTTGCGCACGAAGGCGTTTTCGTCGACGTGGCAGCAGAAGTGCATGAACTCGTAGGTCAGGTACATGCCTGTTGTCGAGGCCATCACCAGCCAGCCGACGTTGGCCGTCAGGATGTAGCCGGCGACGAGGCCGCCCGGGATCGACATCATGATGAACACGACCAGCGCATAGGGCGGGAACACGGTGACGCGCCAGTCCTTCTGGTCGCGGAAGCGCATTTCCTTATCGGTGAAGAACTGGTGGTGGTTAAGCGTGTGGCGCACGTAGATCGCCCGAAGCCCGGTGACGTTCTTCGGCCGGTGCATGACGTGCATGTGCAGGAACCATTCGAACAGGTTGCAGATCACGATCACGGCGGGGATGGTCAGCCATTCCCACCACTGGATGTCGGCCATGTGGCGCGAATAGATGTAGAGCGCGGTCAAGCCGATGGCGTAGATCACCGCGATATGGACGTAGCCGTTGTACCAGCCGGCAATGCGCGAGCGGTATTCCTTTCGGAAGCCTGCCTGTCGTTCGGTCATCATGGCCGATGAACTCCTCTAACACGTTGCCGAAGGCGCCGGGACATCAAGTCCGACTGCCTCCGGTGTCTAATATATCACACATACATCACGTATCGGGCCGTGTCAACCGGGCTAAAAGCGACGACAGGACGGCGGCCGAGCGGTCCCAGAGATTGGGCACGACTTCGGACGAGTAGCCCGAGACGAAATCCTTCATCGCGCCGCTCTCGGGATCGAAGGTGTGGCGCGCCACGGCGCCGATGTTGCCGCCGTAGACGTGAATCGAGATCGAGGCGCGGTCGGGCACGTCGTTAGCGACGACGTGGATGTCGCCGATGGTCGGCGACACGGCCGCGAACTGGCCCGGCGTCATCACCCTGGCATCACCCATATGCAGCCGGCCGCCGGCGTCGCGCTCGAACGGCGTCTCGCGCTCGGCGCCGCGCAACTGCCCGACAAGGCCCCAGACGGTATGGTCGTGCGCCGGCGTCTTCTGGCCCGGCCCCCAGACGAAACTGACCGCCGAGAAGCGTTCCAGCGGATCGCAATAGAGCAGGTACTGCTGGAAGAACTCGGGGTGCCGCCGGGTGAAGGCCTCCGGCAGCCAGGCGTCGTCGGCGACGAGGCGGCCCAGGTGCTCGCGGCCTTCGCCGATCATGGTCGGCTCGTCGTCGGCGGAACGCTCGACCAGCCGCGTCATTTCCTGGACGAAAGTGCGGAGCGGGGCGATGTCGATGGGCGTGGACGTCATTACAGTTTTTCCGTGTTCTTGGCGGCGTCGGCGTAGAGCACGTCCCGGATGGCCTGGGTCGCGCGCGAATGGAAAGCGACGCAGTCGGGATCGAGGTCGGCCGCCGGCACCGGCGTCTCAGTGAAATTATGGAACGCATCTCGGCCGCGCACCAGCGCGGCGCTGTCCCATTGGCCGACGATCTGCGCGGTCTCCGGCGGCATGAAGTGCATCGAGACGCCGATGCGGCGGTCGGCCGAAACGTTGGCGCCCGACGCATGCGCGAGGCGGTAGTTGTGGATCGACATCTGGCCCGGCCGGAGCGGCATGTAGACGGCCTTCTTCTCGTCGACGTCGACGGAAATCTCCTGGCCGCGCGTCAGCATATTGTTCTCGTCGTAGCGGTCCTCGTGCGCCAGCACGTCGTCCTTGTGGGTGCCGGGCAGCACGCGCATGCAGCCGCTTTCCGCTGTCGCCGGCGAGAGCGCCAGCCAGGCCGTCACCACCTTGTCGCTCGAAAGCCCCCAGTAGCGCGTGTCCTGGTGCCAGGAGACGAAGCTCTTGGAGCCGGCCTCCTTGATCCAGAACAGCGTGTTCCAACACAACAGATCGTCGCCGATCAGTTCCGACACCGGGTCGAGCACGCGCGGGTCGCGGATCAGGTCGTCGAGCCACTTGAACAGCAGGTGCGACTTGTTCCTCTGGTGCGGTTCGAGCTTGCCGCCCTGGCGCGCCTCGAACGACTGCAGCCGGCCGCGCAGCTCGGCGACCTCGTCGGCGTCGAGCACGTCGACCGGAAAGACGTAGCCGTCGTCGGCGAATTGGCGCTTCTGGGCGTCGGAGAAAATCGCCATCACATCATGCCTCCGCGGGGTGCGCCTTTCTCCCATTGCTCCTCCTGCTGGAGCGCGAAGATCGAGGTGTAGCCGCCGGACCAGTCGGGCGGCATCAGGCAGGGGCGCGGATCGTGGTGCGCCCAGCGCGCGCGCTGGCCGCGCACGATGCATTCCATGTATTTCGACTGCAGCGGGTTGTAGGTGTAGGGCAGCGCGTCGGCCGACGAGTAGACGTTGAGCAGCAGCGGCCGGCCGAGGTTCGAGCGGTTCGGCTTCGAGGCGTGCAGCATGCGGCAGTTGTGGATAGTGAGCGAGCCGGCCGGCCCTTCCAGCGACACCGCGTTCGACGCATCGAGCTTGGCCTCGTCGGCGGCGTTGAGGCAGCCGATCCATTCGTCCTTGGCGTTATACTGGTTGTAGAGCTCGCCCTCGTGGCTGCCCGGCAGCACCATCAAGGGGCCCTGCTCCGGGCCGCAATCGTAGTAGTAGGTGCCGACAGTCAGCGGCGAATAGTTGGTGTGCGGCCAGAAGCCGATGTCCTGGTGCCACTTCACCTCCTCGCCGCCCTTGGCCCATTTGAAGTTGAGCTTGGAGTGGTGGAACTTGACGTCGGGGCCGACCAAGTCGGCGACGATGTCGGGCACGATCGACTGCGAGGCGTACTCCCAATAGACCGGGTGATGGTCGTTCGGGCTGGAAAGCCGGCGCAGCCGCGGGTTCTCAGGCGTATGGCCGTCCTCCAAGTCCCACTTAGCGTCGGTTTCGGTAATCTGCCGGCTCTCGTCGACCATCTCGTCGGTGGCGCGCCGGAGCTTGGCGATCCATTCGTCGGAGAGAATCTTATCGACCAGCAGATAACCGTTCTCGAAATAGGACTCGCGCTGCTTCTGGGTCAGCACCTTGGGTTCGATGGCCAGGACCTGTTCGGGTGTCATGATCGCCTCCTCAAGCGAATGAAATCACATTCCACGGGTTACTTGAACCCCAGCAGTTGCGCCGGCAGCCACAGCACGGTCTGCGGGAACCAGCCGACGACGAACAGGCAGATGAGCTGCAGGACGATGAATGGCACCACGCCCGAGAACATGTGCCGGAGCGTGATCTCCGGCGGGCTGATGC
>JAYNJY010000159.1:0-7292 GCA_038110665.1 Rhodospirillaceae bacterium
GCGGGGTGAGGTCGTCGGCATCGACCTGGTCGAGGTCGCGCCCGACTACGACCACTCGGGCACGACCGCGTTCCTCGCCGCGCAGTTGCTGATGAACCTGCTCGGCTTCGTCTTCCACGCCCAAGGGAAAAGCGCCTAGGGGAAGAGCGCTTAAGCGAAAACCCGCTCGTCATGGCCGGGCTTGACCCGGCGATCCACGTTTTGCCAAAGCGCAACCGTATCCGCGGATGCCCGGGTCGAGCCCGGGCATGACATTCAATATGCCGCCGCCAACAACGCCTCGATATCGATGTGCGCCTCCAGGTGCGCCGCCAGCTTGTCGAGCGTCGCCTCGACGAGAGCCTCGTAGGCGACGTCGCTGCTGCGGCCGGTCCTGAGCCGGGCGAGAAAGGCTCCGCGGAATTCGTCAGCGGCGAAGACGCCGTGCACGTAGCTCGCCATCACCCGGCCGTCGGCGCTCTGGGCGCCGTCGCTGCGTCCGCCCTCGAGTTCGAGCCACGGCCGCCCGGTGTCGGGGCCAAGCGTCCGGCCCATGTGCATCTCGTAGCCGGCGACCGCCTCGCCGCCCGGCAGCGCGCGGCCGCTGACCGCGACCAGGGACTTGTCGCCGCCGATCACCGTGGTGACGTCCAAGAGGCCGAGGCCGGCGACCTCGCCGGGCGGGCCCTCGATGCCGTCCGGGTCGGCGACCGTGCGGCCTAGCATCTGGTAGCCGCCGCAGAGCCCGACGACGATGCCGCCGCGGCGATGATGCGCGAGCACGTCGATGTCCCAGCCCTGGGCGCGAAGATCGGCGAGGTCCGATAGCGTCGACTTCGAGCCGGGCAGCAGGATCGCGTCGGCATCCAAGGGCAGCGGATGGCCGGGCTCGACGATGCTGACGCTGACGTCGGGCTCGGCGGCCAGAGGGTCCAGGTCGTCGAAATTGGCGATGCGCGACAGCCGCGGCACGGCGATGCGGATGGCGCCGCCGGCCTTGGCATGGCGCGCGCTGTCGTCGAGCGCCATGGCGTCCTCGGCCGGCAGCAGCTTGGCGTCGATGAAGTGCGGCACCAGACCCAGCGCCGGCCATTGCGTCCGCTTGGTGATGATGCGGAGACCGTCGTCGAAGAGTGCCGCGTCACCCCGGAACTTGTTGACCACATAGCCGCGCACGCGGGCGCGCTCTGCGTCCGGCATCAGCGCGTGCGTGCCGACCAGTTGCGCGATGACGCCGCCGCGCTCGATGTCGGCGGCGAGCACGACCGGCACGTCGGCGGCCTCGGCGAAGCCCATGTTGGCGATGTCGCCGGCGCGCAGATTGACCTCGGCCGGGCTGCCCGCCCCCTCGACCAGCACCAGCTCGGCGGTTGCGCCTAGCGTCTCGAAGCTTTCCAGCACGGCGGCGAGCAGCTCCGGCTTCAGGGCGTGGTAGTCGCGCGCCTTGGCGTTGCCGCGCACGCGGCCCTGGACCACGACCTGGGCGCCGATCTCGGACTGGGGCTTCAACAACACCGGATTCATGTGCACGCTGGGTGCGAGCCCGGCAGCGCGCGCCTGCAGCGCCTGGGCGCGCCCGATCTCACCACCCCCGTCGCCGGTGACGGCGGCGTTGTTCGACATGTTCTGCGGCTTGAACGGCGCGACCTTGATGCCCCTGTTGCGAAACAATCGGCAGAGCCCGGCGACGAGGAGCGACTTGCCGACGTCGGAGCCGGTGCCCTGGATCATCAGCGCGCGGAAGGCGCGCGGCCCGCTCCTACTTGGCAAGGGCGGCCTTCAGCGTATTCGCGATCTCGGTCTTGAGCTGGCCCGACAGGATCGCCTCCGGCGTCGCGCCGGCGCCGTAGACGGCCTCGTTCATGTCGCGGCGGGTGACCAGCACGCTGCCTTCGAGCGAGCCGCCGATGTAGGCGCCGAGCACGGGTGTCGCGAAGGCGAGCACGTCGGCGCCCAGGTTGGTGGTCGTCGATGCTTCCATGCCCGCACCCACGTAGACCGCTGTGGCGCCGATGTCGGCGCCGATCTTACCCTGGTGCTTGAGGATGGCGTCGAGCGCCTTTTCGCTGCGCACGATCAGGATCACGGAGGTATCCTGAATGCCGATCTGCAAGCCGAACGAGGCGGCGGTCAGGGTGTGGAACGACGGATCCGACCAGCTGCCGTCGGGGCGTTTCTTGAGCAGCACGCCGTTGCCGGCCTCGGCGGCGAAGATCCAGCCGCCCGTGACCACGTCGGGCAGGATGACCACCGCGACGGCCTTGGGCATGAACTGGGTGTATTCCTTGAGCGACTTGTTCTTGCCGAACTGGTAGAGCGTCTCGAGCGCGTCCGCGACCAGCGTGCGCGCCACGTCAGCGGGCGGCGCAGACGGCGACGCGCAGGCGCCGAGCCAGAGAGCCATGACCAGGGCGGCGAGACGCCGCATCAGAACTCGATCCCCTTCTGCGCCTTGACCCCGGCGCGGAACGGATGTTTGACCATGGTCATCTCGGTGACCAGGTCGGCAGCCTCGATCAGCTCGTCCTTGGCGTTGCGGCCGGTGACGACGACGTGCAGGTTTTCCGGCTTTTGCTTGAGCGTCTCGACCACGTCGTTGATGTCCAGGTTGTCGTAGCGCAGCGGAATGTTGAGCTCGTCGAGGATGACCATGTCGAAATCGCCCGACGTCATCATCTGTTTCGACATCTCCCAGGCACCCTCGGCGGCGCGGATGTCGCGCTGGCGGTCCTGGGTATCCCAGCTGAAGCCCTCGCCCATGGCCTTGATGGCGACCTGATCGGGGAAGGCCTCGAGCACGACGCGCTCGCCGGTCTCCCAAACGCCCTTGACGAACTGCACGATGCCGACCCGCATGCCGTTGCCGATGGCGCGCACGGCGAGGCCCATGGCCGCCGTCGACTTGCCCTTGCCCTTGCCGGTATGGACGATGAGCAGGCCCTTCTCGATGGTCTTGGTGGCGATGATCTTGTCGCGCGCCGCCTTCTTCTTCGCCATCTTCTCGGCGTGGCGGCGGTTGAGTTCCGCCTCGTTCGGTTCGGTCTTGGAGGATTCAGCCATGGCGTCAGCACCTGTTCGCCTGCATTGCGTTTGTACCTGTAACATGGTTTGGGTACCATCCCGGCCATGTATCGCGCAAGAACCCGTTGCCAGGGAGCGGCACGCCGGGCCGTTGTGGCCGCGCTCCTGTGGGCCGCGGCGCCGGCCGAGGCCGTCGCCTTCGGCGAAAGCGTGCAGCATTGGGCGCGCGAGTTCCCGAAGACCGATTTCACCAGGCGCGCCGTCGATTTCTCGGAAATCCGCTCGGTCGGCGCCACCCGCAACTCGATTCCGCCGATCGTCAAGCCGGCGTTCCAACCGGTCGGCAATGTCGAAGGCATAGGCGAACATGAGCCGGTGCTGGCCGTGACCCTGGATTTCGCCGCGCGCGCCTATCCGATCCGCGTGCTCTTGTGGCACGAGGTCGTCAACGACACGCTTTCCGGCAAGCCTATCGTCGTCACCTACAGCCCGCTTTCCAATTCCGGCGCGGCTTACTTCCGCACGCTCGAAGGCAAGGAAATGCTGTTCGGCAACACCGGCCGGCTGCGCCATTTCAACACCATCCTCTACGACCGCGAATCCGGCAGCTGGTGGCAGCAGTTCACCGGCAAGGGCATCGTCGGTGCGCGTGTGGGCAAGGGACTCACGCGCATCGCCTCGGTGGTGCAGTCCTGGGAGCGCTTCCGCGAGGCACATCCGGAGAGCGAGGTGCTGATGCCGCCGAACCCGACCGCCCGGCCCTACGGCACGACACCCTTCGTCGGCATGGACAAGGCCGGCCCCAAGGGCCTCGACGCCTACCTGTTGCCGCCGGAAGTGAAGCCGTTCGAGCGCGTCGTCGTGATCGGCGAAACCGCCTGGACCATCAAGCGGCTCCGGGAAAAGGGCGCGGTCGAGAAGGACGGCTTCTACCTCGGCGTCGTACCCGGCCAAAACTCCACCCATGACACCAAGTGGATCAGCTTTGGCCGCGACGTCGGCAACGTCATCGCGCGCCACCGCGACCCCACCACCGGCGACTGGGTCACCAACCTGCATACCATCGCCTACGCTTTCGCCTTCAAGGCGTTCTACCCAGGCGGCATTCTCTATACATGGTGACGGACGGCATTCCTCCCCATATTAACGCCATGCTAACCGCGAAGGCGCCATAACGGCCGCATGGCCACGGGCAACGGCAAATCGAAACGGAAGAAATCGGGCGGCGCCAAATGGGGCGGCCGCCAGGGCCTTTTCATGCGCGCGGTCAAGTTTGCCGCGACCGTCGGCGTCTGGGCCGTGGTCGCCGGTTGCTGCGTCATCGCCTTTTATGCCCTCGACCTCCCCGACGTGAAGGACGCCGCCGGCACGACGCGGCGCCCGACCATCCGCATGCTCGACACCGCCAGCGCGGTGTTCGCCACGCGCGGCGATCTCTACGGATCGGCGGTCAAGGTGCGGGAGTTGCCGAAGGCACTGCCTAACGCGGTACTCGCCACCGAGGACCGGCGCTTCTACAGCCACTTCGGCCTCGACCCGATCGGCATCGCGCGCGCCGCCTTCGCCAACATCCGCGCCGGGCGCATCGTCCAGGGCGGTAGCACGCTGACCCAGCAGGCGGCGAAGAACCTGTTCCTGACGCCGGTGCGCTCGTTCAAGCGCAAGGTCCAGGAGGTGCTGCTGGCGTTCTGGCTGGAGGCCAAGTTCTCCAAGGACCAGATCCTGACCATGTACTTGAACCGCGCCTACTTCGGCGCCGGCACCTACGGCGTCGACGCCGCCGCGCAACGCTACTTCGGCAAGAGTGCGCGCGAGGTCTCGCTCTACGAGGCCGCGCTGCTCGCAGGTCTCCTGAAGGCGCCGAGCCGCTACAACCCGCTCGCCAGTCCCGACGCCGCCGACGGCCGCACCCGCCAGGTGCTGAAGAACATGGTCGCCGTCGGCTACATCACGGAGAAGCAGGCCGAGGCCGCCGCCAAGCACCCGACCCGGCGCTACCGCCCGCCCGCGACCGACGGACGCTATTTCGCCGACTGGGTGCTGCAGCAGATCGATGATTACGTCACCCTCGGCGCGAGCGACCTGACGGTCACAACCACCTTCGACCCCGCGCTGCAGCGCGCCGCCGAACGCCACGTGCTGGCGACGCTGGCGCAGGGCGGCGCCAATGCGAAAGCCGGCCAGGCGGCGCTCGTCGCCATGTCGCCTGACGGCGCGGTCAAGGCCATGGTCGGCGGCATGAGCCACGCCGACAGCCCTTTCAACCGCGCGACCCAGGCCGAGCGCCAGCCCGGCTCCGCGTTCAAGCCGTTCGTCTACCTCGCCGCGCTCGAGGCCGGCATGCGGCCGGACAGCCGCGTCGAGGACGCGCCCTTGGAAATCGACGGCTGGAAGCCGGGCAACATCGACGACAAGTACCTGGGCACGGTGTCGCTGGCGCGCGCACTCGCGGTTTCGTCCAACACGGCCGCCGTGCGCGTGGCGCAGAAGGCCGGCTTCAAGCGCGTCGCCGAGACCGCCGGCCGGCTTGGCATTCCGGGTACGATCAAGCCGCGCCCGAGCCTGGCCTTGGGCACGCACGAAGTGAGGCTGATCGACCTGGTCGCCGCCTACGCGCCGTTCGCGGCGGAAGGCCGTGCCGCCTGGCCCTATGCGATCCGCGAGATCCGCGACCCCAAGGGAAATGTCCTCTACCGGCGCCAGGGATCGGGGCCGGGCCGCGTCGTCGAGCCATCCGAAGTGGCCGAGATGAACGCCATGCTCGCCGGCGTGATCCGCGACGGCACCGGCCGGGCGGCCAGGATCGACCGTCCCGCCGCCGGCAAGACCGGCACCAGCCAGAACCACCGCGACGCCTGGTTCGTCGGCTATACCGCCGACCTGGTCGCCGGCGTGTGGGTCGGCAACGACGACGGCTCGCCGATGGCGCACGTCACCGGCGGCGGCCTGCCGGCGCGCATCTGGCGGCGCTTCATGGAGGACGCGCATTCGGGGCTCGCCGCCCATACTCTGCCCGGCGTCGATGGCGCACCGATGCCGGCCGGCGCCGGCGGCGCCAGGGTGGCGCGCGATACCGCCGCGCCGAAGGAAAAGAGCTTCTACGAGCGCTTCCTTGACTTCATCCAGAGTGCCAACTGAGACGCCTCAGACGGCGCGGCCCTTCCACGGCACGAAGGCCGGGACGCGGCGGCGGTACTCACGGTAGGTATCGCCGTAGAGCCGGATCAGCCGGCGTTCCTCGAAGCGCGCGCCGATGACAAGGTAGAGCGTGCCCCAGGCGGCGGTTGCGAGGCCGAGGTCAGTCCAGGCCGCGCCCCACAAGATCAGGAAGCCGGCGGCGTAGAGCGGATGACGCACGTAGGCGTGGAAACCGCTGGCGATCAACGGTTCGTCGTCGTCCCACGGCTGACCGTTTCGATGCGCCCGGACCTGCGCGGTGCCGGCGAGCCGGCCGAGATCGTACGTCCTGAGCGCCAGGATCATCACGCACCAGCCGGCGACGGCGACCATGTCGATCATCGGGCGCCAGCCGGCGAATGGCTCGACCGGTCGGCCGTCGTCGAAGGCCCAAGCGCCGAACGCGACGATGGCGCCGACGTGGGCGGTGGCGAACAGGTTGTAGACGAGCCGGTAGTAAGGTCCAAGCGAGGGCCTGAGCAGCGCCTTGGCGCGCGCGCCGGCGAGCCAGGAATGGACCCAGCCGAAAGAGAGCCAGAGCGCCGCGTAGACGACCTGAGCCTCGTCCGGGCTCATGGAAGTCAGGCGCCGTCGCCCTTGAGGCGCTTGATGGTCGCGGTGGTCGAATGGCCGGCCTTGAGCTCGGCCAGCACGACGCGCCCGCCCCAGCCCTCGACCTCCCTGGCACCGACGACGTCGGCCTTGGCGTAGTCGGCACCCTTGACTAGCACATCGGGCTTCAGCGCGTTGATCAATTCGAGCGGCGTGTCCTCTTCGAACACCACGACGAGATCGACGCTGGCCAATGACGCCAGTACGGTGGCGCGGCCGGCCTCGCCCTGGACCGGGCGCGCCGCACCCTTGAGGCGTTTGACGGAGGCGTCGGAATTGAGCCCGACGACGAGCCGCTCGGCGGCCGCCTTGGCCTGCGCCAACAGCGATACGTGGCCCGGATGCAGCAAATCGAAGCAGCCGTTGGTAAAACCGACCTTGAGGCCCTGGCGGCGCCAGACGCCGACACGGTCGCGCGCCTCGGCCAGCGTCATCACCTTTGCCTCGGCGCGGGAGATTTCCTGGTGGTGCAGCGCGGCGACCAGCTCGGCGACGTAGACCGC
>JAYNJY010000160.1:0-7183 GCA_038110665.1 Rhodospirillaceae bacterium
GCGTCACGCTGTTCGAGGCGGCACCCGAGGCCGGCGGCCAGCTCCGCCTCGCCGCCAAGAGCCCGCGCCGGCGCGACCTCGCCGGCATCGTCGACTGGCGCCTCGACCGCCTGGCCGACATGAAGGTCGATGTCCGCTACAACGTCTACGCCGAGGCCGGCGACGTCCTGGCCGAGCAGCCCGATGTCGTCGTCGTTGCCACCGGCGGCCTGCCCAATACCGATATATTGGAATCCGGCGGCGAACTCGCGGTCAGCAGTTGGGACATCCTTTCCGGCGACGCGGCACCCGGCGCCAACGTGCTGGTCTACGACGACAACGGCGCGCACCCGGGCATGCAGGCGGCCGAAATGCTGGCCGAGGCCGGCGCCAGGGTCGAGATCGTCACGCCGGAACGCTTTTTCGCGCCCGAGATCGGCGGCCTCAACCATGTCGCCTACGCCAAGGCATTCCAGCGCCATAGCGTCAGGATCACCATCAACACCCGCGTCGCCGCCGTGACGCGGGCTGGCAACGGCTTGAGCGTCCGGTTATGCAGCGATTACGCCGACGAGACGCCGGGCGACGGCTGGCAGCGCCAGGTCGACCAGGTCGTCGTCGAGCAAGGCACGCTGCCCTTGGACGATCTCTATTTCGCGCTCAAGCCCGGCTCCGTTAACCTGGGCGAGGTCGACCATGCGGCGCTCATTGCCGGCAAGCCGCAAACGGTCGTGCGCAACCCGGCGGGCGGCTACCGGCTCTGGCGCATCGGCGACGCCGTTTCCAGCCGCAACGTGCATGCCGCCATCTACGAAGCACTTCGCCTCTGCAAGGACATTTGAGCGATGACTTCTCGAACCGGAACCTTCGTCTGCGTCGACGCGCATACCTGCGGCAACCCGGTACGGGTGGTGCGCAAGGGCGGGCCCGAACTCGAGGGTGCGACCATGCTGGAACGACGCGCCCACTTCCTGGCCGAATACGACTGGATTCGCACCGGGCTGATGTTCGAGCCGCGCGGCCACGACGTCATGTCGGGCTCGATCCTCTATCCGCCGACCAGCGACGACTGCGATGTCGGCATCCTCTTCATCGAGGTCTCGGGGTGTCTGCCGATGTGCGGGCACGGCACCATCGGCACCGTCACCATCGCCATCGAGGAGGGCCTGGTGACGCCGCGAGAGCCCGGCGTGCTTCGGCTCGACACGCCGGCCGGCCCGGTCGAGGCGCGTTACCGCATGGCGGGCTCGCACGTCGAGGCCGTCCGCCTGACCAACATCCCGAGTTTCCTCCATGCCACCGGCCTCGACGTCGAAGCGCCGGAACTCGGCCCCTTGAAGGTCGACGTCGCCTATGGCGGCAACTTCTACGCCATCATCGAGAGCCAAGCGAACTTCCGCGACATGGCCGATCTCTCGGCATCGAAAATCCAGCAGTTGAGCCCGGTCATCCGCCAGCGGCTCAACGAAAAGTACGAGTTCGTGCATCCGGAAAAGCCCGACATCAGGGGCTTGAGCCACGTCATGTGGACCGGCAAGCCGACCGTCGCGGGCGCGCATGCGCGCAACGCCGTCTTCTACGGCGACAAGGCCATCGACCGCTCGCCCTGCGGCACCGGCACCTCGGCGCGCATGGCGCAGTTGGCGGCCAAGGGAGAACTCAAGGTCGGCGACGATTTCGTCCACGAGAGCATCATCTCGAGCCTGTTCAAGGGCCGGGTCGAGGCCGAGGCCCGGGTCGGAAATCTCAGCGCCATCGTGCCCTCGATCGAGGGCTGGGCGCGCATCTACGGCCACAACGAAATCACCATCGACGACTGCGACCCGTTCAAGCACGGCTTCCTGGTGCAGTAGGCGGCGCTCACGCCGCCGGCAGTCGCAACCGGGCGGCGAAGGAAGGAAAGATTTGCATCGACTGCCACAAGTTCATCGCCCACAAGAAACCGGCCAATTACGAGGATCCGGACCGCTAGGGCGGCGCCCGGACAGGGGCGGCGATTTTCCTGCAAATCCGACTCCGCAAACCGGCTGCGATCTGGTTGAATGTGCGCCTCGACATTGGGAAGAAGCATGAAGACCATCGACGCCGCAACACTCAAGCAGAAGGTCCACGCCGCCCACGGCGGCGCGGGCGAATTGGCATTGCTCGACATCCGCGAACACGGCCAATACGGCATGGGCCATCCGTTCTTCGCGGTTTCATGTCCTTACAGCGTGCTCGAGAAGCGCGTCGTTCAACTGGTGCCGCGGCGCTCGGCGCCCGTCGTCGTCTTCGACGACGGTGACGGCGTCGCCGAACGCGCGGCCGAGCGTCTCGACGCAATCGGCTACGGCGATGTCACCGTGCTCGACGGCGGTGCGCCGGCATGGGCGGCAGCCGGCTACACGCTCTACCAGGGCGTCAACCTGCCGTCCAAGACCTTCGGCGAACTGGTCGAGATCACGCGCCACACGCCGCACATCTCCGCCGCCGACCTCAAGGGCATGCAGGACCGCGGCGACAACATGATCATCCTCGACGGCCGCACGCCCGAGGAATACGCCAACTTCAACATTCCGGGCGGGATTTCCTGCCCGAACGCGGAACTGCCGCTGCGCTTCGACGCACTGGTCAGCGACCCGAAGACGACGGTGGTGATCAACTGCGCCGGACGCACGCGCTCGATCATCGGCGCGCAGACGCTGATCGACTTCGGCGTGCCGCACAAGGTGGTGGCGCTGGAGAACGGCACCCAGGGCTGGGCGCTGATCGATCTCGATCTCGAACGCGGCGCCGACCGGTTCGCGCCGGCGAACCTCGACGCCGCCGCGCTCGCCGCGGCCAAGGCGCGCTCAGATGCGCTCGCGGCCAAGCATGGCCTCGCCAAGGTCGATCGCGCGACGCTCGCCAAGTGGTCGGCTGACGGCACCCGCACCACCTACCTGGTCGACGTCCGCTCCAGGCCCGAGTTCGAAGCCGGCCACCTGCCCGGCGCCAAGCATGTACCGGGCGGCCAGCTGGTGCAGGCGACCGACCTGACCGTCGGCGTCCTGGGTGCGCGCGTCGTCATCTGCGACGACAACGAGGTGCGCGCCACCATGGCGGCGCATTGGCTGAAGCAGATGGGCCGCGACGTATTCGTGCTGGCCGGCGGCGTCGGCCCGGCGGCGAGCGAGAAAGGCAACGCCAAGACCGCGCTCGACGCCGACATGGCGCCCAAGCTGCCCGAGACCGCCGTCGAGGCGCTGCGCGGCGACGCCGGCGCGATGGTTCTCGACATGCGTTCGAGCCAGGCGTTCCGTGAAGGCCACGTGCCCGGTGCCAAGTGGGCGTTGCGTCCGCAACTCGCCGCCGCGGCGACGGCGTTCAAGGGCCGGCCGGTGGTGCTGGTCGCCGACGACGTGCATGCGGCCAGGCTCGCCGCCATCGACATCCATGCGCTCGGCGGCGGACCGATCAGCGTGCTGGCCGGCGGCATGGATGCCTGGACCGCGGCCGGCCATCCGCAGGAGGCATCGCCGAACGATCCGCCCGACGAAGGCCGCAAGGATTACCTTTTCTTCACCGGCCAGCGCCACATGGGCAATAAGGAGCACATGCGCCAATACCTGGAATGGGAGATCGGGCTGGTCGGGCTGTTGGACGCCGACGCGCGCGCCGCGTTCCATCTGCCCGACGCTTGATGGCGGATGCGTGATGGCGATAAGGCCGCCGCAGCTTCGCCGCTCGTGGCTGTTCGTCGGCGGCGCCGACGCGGCCGGACTTGCAGCGGCGGAAGCGAGCGGCGCTGACGTCATCATCCTGGAGCTTGAGGACTTCACGCCGCCCGCGCTTCGGGCCGAGGCGCGGGCCCGCGCGGCGGAGCTGTTCGGGCGTTGGCGCGCGCGAGGCGCGGTCGTGGCGGCGCGCGTCAACCCGCTCGAGACGGCGGACGGCCTCGAAGACCTGAACGCGATCATGGCGGCGAGACCCGACGCGGTGCTGCTGCCCAAGGTCGCCGAGCCGCGCCAGGTCGAACGCCTGGACGCGCGCGTGTCGCACTTGGAGCGCGATCTGGGCATCGCCGACGGCACGACTGAACTGGTGCCCAATGTCGAATTGGCGCGTGGCCTGATACAGGCCTATGACGTTTGCCGGGCGAGCGGGCGGGTCACGGCGGCCCTGGTGGCGAGCGAGGACATGGCCGCCGATCTCGGTGCCGAGCGTGGCCCCGACGGCGTCGAACTGGCCTACGTGCGCCAGCGCTTCCTGATCGAATGCGTCGCCGCCGGCGTCGCCGCCATCGACTGTCCCTACACCTGGACCGACGCGGCCGGCGTGCTGGCCGAGACCCGCTACGCCAAACGTCTCGGCTACAAGGCGAAGAGCCTGGTCGCGCCGGCACACGCGACGATCATCAACGACACGCTGACGCCCGCCGCCGACGAGGTGGCGCTGGCGCGGCGTCGTGTCGAGGCCTTCGAGGCGGCGCAGGCTGCAGGGCACGGCCGTGCCGAGGTCGACGGCTCGCTGGTCGAGCTGCCGATCTACCTCAACGCTAGGCGCCTGATCGCGCGGGCCGACGAACTGGCGGCGTATTCCTAGCGGAAATACTCCGGCAGCGCCTTGGCCAGGTTCTCGCGGATGCGTTCCTTGACCGGCCGGTCCATAGGCGCCTTCTCGAAGGCGCGCCCGGTGACCTGCTCGTAGAGCGTGACGTATTTGCCGGCGAACTCCATCAAGGTCTCGGCCGGAATTTCCGGGATCGGCTCCTTGTAGGGGTCGCAGCGCGCCGTGATCCAAAGCCGGAGGAACTCCTTGTCGAGGCTGTCCGGGTTTTCGCCCGCCTCGAACCGCGCCTGGTACTTGTCGGCCAGCCAATAGCGGCTCGAATCGGGCGTGTGGATTTCGTCGGCGAGCGTGATCTTTCCCTGCTCGTTGACGCCGAACTCATACTTGGTGTCGACCAGGATGAGGTCGTTCTTAGCGGCGATCTCGCGGCCGCGCGCGAAGATGGCGATCGACAGTTCGGCCAACTCGTCCCATTGCGCCTGGGTCAACAGGCCCTGCTCGACGATCTCGGCCGGGGTGATCGGGATATCATGGCCGCCGACCGAACCCTTGGTGGTCGGCGTCAGGATGGTCTCGGGCAGCTTCTGGCTCTTCTTCAGGCCGTCCGGGAACTCAATCCCGTACATCACGCGCGCACCCTTCTGGTACATCGGCCAGATCGAGGTTTCCGTCGAACCGGTCATGTAGTCGCGCACCACCATCTCGATCGGCAGCATGTCGAGGCGCTTGCCGATGACGACGTTGGGGTCGGGCACGTCGATCAGGTGATTGGGGCAGATGTCAGCGGTTTCCTCGAACCAGAAGGTGGCCGTCTGGTTCAGCACCTGGCCCTTGTAGGGCACGGCGGCAAGCACGAAGTCGAAGGCCGACTGGCGGTCGGTGGCGACCATCACGCGCCGTCCGTCCGGGAGGTCATAGCTTTCGCGCACCTTGCCCGATGTGTGGTTCGGCAGTTCCGGGAAGGTGGCGTCGGTCAGGCAATTGGAGAGGATGGTTTGGGTGTCGGTCATGGATCGGCACTCATTTGTTGGCGTTTCGCGGAAACGCCCATAATCCTGAAAACTCGCGGCCGCGCAAGGCCGAAAAAATGCCTCAACGCAGCAAAATCAGGATCAGGATCGCCGCCACAACCAGAAGTATGCCGAAGAACTCCATCGTCGAGGTCTTCTCCTTGAAGAAGAAGATCGAGGCGATGAAGGTGAAGACCAGCTCGATCTGGCCGAGCGCGCGCACGTAAGAGGCGTTTTCCAGGGTGAAGGCGGTGAACCAGCAGATCGAGGCGAGCACGCCCGAGACGCCGACCGAGAGCGCCGGCTTCCAGTTGACCGCGACCTTGGTCAGTTGGCCGGGCTCGCGGAGCTTGAGATAGACGCCCATCATGATCGTCTGCATGACCAGCGCGACCGCGAGCGCGAAGGCCGCGCGCATCACTGCCGGCCCATCGCCGAGCGCGAGGCCGGCGCCCCGGAAGAACACCACCGACGCGCCCAGCAGTGCGCCGCAGAAAAGCCCAACCAGCGTCGGCTTTTCGGTCAGGCCGGCGACCAGGTTGGAGAGCGTGATCTTGCTCTGCGCCAGCGACATCGCCATCACGCCGACGAGGCACAAGCCGATGGCGACGGTGGCCCAGAGCGTCAGGGTGTCGCCCAGAAGGATCAGGCCGAGCAGCGCGATCTGCACCACCTCGGTCTTCGACAGCGTGGTGCCGACGGCGAAGTTGCGGAACGAGAACAGGTAGATCAGCACGAAGGTGAAGAGAATCTGCGAGATGCTGCCGAGAAAGCAGTAGATCAGGAACTTGGCGTTCCAGGCCGGCCAGTCGAAGCCGCCGAATTTCTGTACCGCCCAGCAATAGACCAGCGCGAACGGCAGCGCGTAGATGAAGCGCACGTAGGTGGCGCCGCCGGTGGAGAGGCGGCCCTTCAGGTGCTTCTGCAGGGCGGAGCGCAGGTTCTGGAAAAAGGCGCCACCGATGGTGAACGGAATCCAAAGCTCGAACACTAGGGTGGCCCCCACCTCGGTCACGAAATTCCCGGCCGCGTCCCCGAAGCCGCGGGGCTTGGCCGGCAGCCGCCGCGTCTCTACCTTTAGAGCATGACCGAGGTCCCGTCACAACACGTTGCTGGCGCCGATGCGGCGTTCATCGCGAGTGAGGTCTACCGCTCGACTGGCTACGCGTCCCGCCATCCGCTCGCGATCCCGCGGGTGTCGCTCGCCATGGATCTCTGCCGGGCGCTCGGCTGGCTCGAGGGCGCCTATATCGAGAGCCCGCGCGCGACGCCGGCGGAACTCGAACGCTTCCACGATCCGGCCTACGTCGCCGCCGTCGCCGCCGCCGAGCAGGCCGGCGCCGTGCCCGAGGAGATCGCCCGGCGCCATCACCTCGGCATCAACGGCAATCCGATCTTCGACGGCATGTTCCGCCGCCCGGCGACGGCCTGCGGCGGCGGCATGCTCGCGGCCCGGCTGCTGATGGCCGGCGCATACCGCGCCATCTACGCGCCCGGCGGCGGCCAGCATCATGCGCGCCCCGACCGGGCGAGCGGGTTCTGTTTCTTCAACGAGCCGGTGCTGACCATCCTGGCGCTGCTCGACCATGGCGCGGAACGTGTCTTCTACCTCGACCTCGACGCCCATCACGGCGACGGCGTGCAGGACGCCTTCGCCGCCGACC
>JAYNJY010000161.1:0-1519 GCA_038110665.1 Rhodospirillaceae bacterium
GAACCGCTGCGGATTGATCAGGTTGAGGACCTGGATGACCATGCGCACGGCGCAGAGCAGGTAGCCGATGGGGATCGTCATCGCGTACGTCCAGGTTTCGAAATACGGCGGCGACATGGTGACGTCTTCGTATTCGTACATCTGATAGGCGTTCTTGAAACTGAACCAGGCGACCACGGCACAGATAAAGATGCTGGCCGACAGCGTGACAATGGCCGCCCGCCGGCGGCCTTCGGGCGTCAGCGCATCGATGACGAGATCCATGCCGACGTGGCCATGCGTCGCTTGCGTGAACGACAGCGCCAGGAAGACGATGACCGGAACCAAAAGCTCCGACAACTCCAGGTGACCCGGGATCGGGGAGTTGAACACGTAGCGCATGACCACTTCCGACCCGACGAAGGCCATGACCATCAGAATGATCGCCACCGAACCGAATAGGCTGACGCGCTCAATGATACGTACGGTGGGGCCGAGATAAGGCAGCGCCAACGCGGCGACAGCCATCACGGCGACGACGCAAATCGCCAGAATCAATAATTCTTGCACGGAACTTCCCCAGAGGAAGGCCGCGGCGCGCCGCAATCGTGCGGAGCGCCGCCAACCTTCATGCCGTTATTTGGAGGCCTTCGCGACTTCGGCCTTGACGAAGTTCAGGATCTCGGTGCCGGGGCGGCCCTTGCCGTCCTGCTCCTTGGCCCACTCGTCCCAAATCTTGCCGGCGCCCGCGGCGAGCTTCGCGCGCTCCGCCGCCGGGAACTGCGACACCGTCAGCTTCTCCTTGAAGATCGGAATCCACTTCTGGTCCGCGGTTTCGTAAGCCTTGATCATCGCTTCAAAGGCCGCCAGTTGCAGGTCCGGCACCATCGCCTGCAGGTTGGCCGGGATCCGATTCCACGCCGACAGGCTGATGCCCTGGAAGCACTGGAAGCCGCCCATGCCCATGCCCTCGGTGACATGCTTCGACACTTCATGCAGCTTGTAGGCGCCGAATGCGTAGGAATACGGGAAGCCGAAGCTGTCGATCGTACCACGTTCCAGGGCGGTGTAGCCTTCCGGCGCCGTCACCATGGTCGGCACCGCGCCGAACACCTGCAGGGCTTTCGCGTTGAGACCGGAGATGCGCATCTTCACGCCCTTCATGTCGTCCGTCGACTTGATCTCCTTGTTGCCCATGAATTCGTACGGCGGCAACAGCACCGGCGCGAACCATTTGATGTTCCAACGCGAGGCCATCTCCTCGACGATCTTGGGATGGTGCATGATCGCCCATTGGACCTTGGCCTTCTGATGAAGGTCGAGCGGCAGCAGGAACGGCAGCTCCATGACGCTCAGCAGCGGGAATTTGTTTGGATAGTAGCCGACGCACATCATGCCGCCTTCGTAGCCGCCGGTTTTGATGGATTCCGGGGTCTGCTTCTGCGGGCCGAGCGCGGCGCCATAGTGGATCTTGAATTCCACCGCGCCGTTGCCAGCGCCGTTGAGAGCGTCGATCACGGTCTCGATGCCGGCGGTGACG
>JAYNJY010000161.1:1529-7181 GCA_038110665.1 Rhodospirillaceae bacterium
CGGCCCGCTTGCCGCCGACGATGTTGAGGTTGATCACGTCGGCCGCCGAGGTCGGGCTGCCAGCGCCCGCGGCAACGGTCGTCAGCGCGGCAACAGCCGCGCCCGCCATCAATTTCCGAAATTTATCGGCCATGATTTCGCTCCCTGTGGTCGTTGTTGAATTGCTCACCTGTCTTCCTCCCTATGCACTTCGTCGGTGAGATGGATCATTGTGACGCGGGTCCCCCTGGTCGCCAAGCGTGCCAAGATGAAATTAAATTGCGAGACGGCCCGCGTGGCTACACTCTCGACGTCGCGCCCCGTAACCCGATCCACTTTCCTAGCTAGGTTAGCATCAAACATCTTGATGCATATCGCAAATTCATAATTGCGATAAGAACGATGTTTTTTATAGATGTCAGCGGACCGGCATGAGAACGCCCTTTTTGGCGAACTGCTGCACCACGGCTTCGGCGACGCGCTCGACTTCGACGAAACTTCGGTTGCCGGCGCGATCGTTTCGGAAAATCACGCAGAGTTCCCAACTCAACGGCGGATCGAGCGGCCGCGAAACCAACTTACCGGCGGCGACCTCCGACACCACGGCGCTATAGCTCAGCACGGTATTGCCGAGTCCCGCCATCACCATCGCCTTGGTCACCGATACGCCGTTCACCTCGGACGCGACGACCACCGGGCTGCCGTGTTCGCCGGCGTAGGTTTCGAGGAGCTGGCGCAAGCCGAACGGCGTGTCGGGCAGGATGATCCGCTTCTCCGACAGCCACGAGATCGGCACCCGGGCCGGCGGGCGGGTATCGGGCCGGGTGATGAAATGCATCGGTTCGGGGAACAGCGGAATGATCGTCAGTTCCGGGTTGGACACCGGGTCGTGGACGAAACCGATGTCCAGTTCGTTGCGCAGTACCGCCCGGTAGGTATCCGCGCTGTAGCTTTCCTGGACCTTGATTTTGAGATTGGGCCAACGTTCGCGGCAAATGCGGAAGACTTCCGGCATCAGGACCTCGCCGGCGGTCGGCGGCACGCCGATCGCCACCGAACCGGACGGTTCGCCCAGCAGGGAGGAAATCTCGTCCCGGGCGTGGCGCATGCTCTGAAGGATTTCGTGCGCCCGTGTGATGAACCGTTCGCCAGCCTCGGTGGCCTCGACACCGTTCTTGCGACGAAGGAACAGCTTGCCGCCCAATTCGGTTTCAAGCAGAGAGATGCGGCGGCTGATCGCCGACTGCGCCACGTTCAGTTTGCGCGACGCAGCCGTGAAGCCGCCTTCCTCGGCGACCGTGATCACATAGCGAAGATCGCGCTGGTCGAACATTCAGCCCTTGGTCAACAGGCGGCGCTTGCGGAGCGTCTCCTCCAGGGCTTCTTCTTCTTTCTCGATCTCCGTCTCCAGGCGCTTGATCCGGCGGTTCAGGTTTTCGATGCGGCCGAGGCGCCGGCGCCGCTCCCGGCCGTTGCGGCGGTTGTTCCATTTGCGCAGCCGCCAATGGCCGGCGACGAACAGCAGAACGCCCCCGGCGACCCCGCAGGCGATCCCGGCGACCAGGCGCGGCACGTCATGGAAACTGACGGCGGTGCCCCAAAAGCCGATGGTGATCATCGCCGCGGCGGTGACGAACAACACGCGGCGGCTGTCGATCTCGTCATGGTCCTGGGAATTCTCGGCCTCGGCGATGGCGATGGCGATCTCGGTCCGGGCCATGGCCTGCCATTTCTTGAACGACATGCCCTCGTCGAGGGTCCGGCCGTCGCGGATGAACTTCTCCAGGCGCATGATGACGAATTCAGCGCGCTCGTCCGGTGTCGGATGCGCGCTGAGTTCGGGAACCTTGAAATCGTCGTTGGTCGCGTCGGCCATCCGGGCAGTATACCCGAAACGGGGTTAATGGGGGGTTATCGCCCTAACCCGCCGCCGACAGCCGCTCACGGGCTTCCGAAAGCTTCGCCATCGCTGCCCGGGCGTCGGCCAGCTTCTCGCGTTCCGCCTCGACCACTGCGTCGGGCGCGTTGGCGACGAACTTCTCGTTCGCCAGTTTCTTCTCGAACCGCGTGATCTCGGATTCCTGCTTGGCCAATTCCTTGTCCAGCCGGGCGCGCTCGGCGGCGACGTCGATAAAAGCCGCGACGCCGACGAACACCGTAGCTTCGTCGATGACGAACTGAATGGCGCCCTTCGCCGCGGCGTCGACCGCATCGGCGACCACCGTGTCGATCCGTTCGACCCGCGCCAGGCGCTTGAGCAGTGCTTCGTGACGCGCGAGGGCCGCGGCCGTCGCAACGTCGGCGCCGGCGATGCCGATCGGCACCTCGGCTTTCGGCGGCACGTTCATTTCGGAGCGCACGCTGCGGATCTCGGAGACCAGACGGACCATCAAATCCATCTCTGTGTTCGCCGCCGTGTCGATCAGGCTGTCGGGCAAATCGGGCCAGTCGGCGGCGATCAGCGCGGTGTCGCGCTCGGGCGCGGTTTCCGCCCACAGCTCCTCGGTGATGAACGGCATGATCGGGTGCAGCAGGTGCAGGATCTGGTCGAAGGCCCAGGCGGCGGCGGCACGGGTCTCGGCCTTGGCCGGCGTGTCGCCCTCAGTCTGCAGAATCGGCTTGATGAATTCCAGGTACCAGTCGCAATAGGTGCCCCAGACGAAGGCATAGGCGGCCTGCGCCGCCTCGTTGAACTTGTAGGCGTCGATCGCCGCCGAGACGGCGCGCTCCGCCTCGATCACCTTGCCGACGATCCAGCGGTTAACCGTCTCGCTCGCTCGGGCCGGGTCGAACGACGGATCGGGGGCGCAGCCGTTCATCTCGCAGAACCGCGCGGCGTTCCAGATCTTGGTGCAGAAGTTCCGGTAGCCCTCGACCCGCTGCTCGGAAAGCCTGACGTCGCGCCCCTGGGCGGCGAAAGCGGTCAACGTGAAGCGCAGCGCATCGGCGCCGAATTTGTCGATCAGCTCCAGCGGGTCGATAACGTTGCCCTTCGACTTCGACATCTTCTGGCCGTGCTCATCGCGCACCAGAGCGTGGATGTAGACCGTGTGGAACGGCACTTCCTTCATGAAGTGGATGCCCATCATCATCATCCGGGCAACCCAGAAGAAGATGATGTCGAAGCCGGTGATCAGCACGTCGGTCTGATAGTAGCGCCGGACCTCCGGCGTGTCGTCGGGCCAGCCAAGCGTCGAGAACGGCCACAAGGCCGAGGAGAACCAGGTGTCGAGGACGTCCGGATCCTGGGTCAGATCGACGTCTTTGCCGTAGACGTCACGGGCCGCGGCGGCGGCTTCCTCGGCGGTCATCTCGACGAAGATTTCGCCGTCCGGGCCGAACCAGGCCGGAATCTGATGGCCCCACCAGATCTGGCGCGAGATACACCAGGGCTGGATGTTGCGCATCCACTCATAGTAGGTGTTCTCCCACTGCTGCGGGACGAACTTGGTCTGGCCCTGTTCGACGGCGGTGATCGCCGGACCGGCCAGGCGCTTGGCATCGACGAACCACTGGTCCATCAGCCAAGGTTCGATGACGACGCCGGAACGGTCGCCGTAAGGGACCGTCATCGCGTTGTCTTCGATCTTCTCCAAGAGGCCGAGCGAGTCCATCTCGGCGATGATCTTGTCGCGCGCCGCGAAACGCTCCATCCCCTTGTAGGCGTCCGGGACGTTGTCGTTGAGATGCGCATTCTCGTCGAAGATATTGACCAGTTTTAGGTTCTGGCGGCGGCCGACCTCGAAGTCGTTGAAGTCGTGCGCCGGGGTCATCTTCACGGCGCCTGTGCCCTTTTCCGGGTCGGCATAGTCGTCGGCGACGATGACCAGTTGGCGGCCGACGATCGGCAGGATGCAGTGCTTGCCGACAAGGTCCTTGTAACGCTCGTCATCGGGATGAACGGCGACGGCGACGTCGCCCAACATCGTTTCCGGCCGGGTCGTCGCGACGGTCAGGAATTCGCCGTCGCAGCCCTCGATCGGGTACTTGAAATACCAGAGCTTGCCGACGGTCTCGCGCTGCTCGACCTCCAGGTCGGATATCGCCGTGTGCAGCTTCGGGTCCCAGTTGACGAGGCGCTTGTCGCGGTAGATCAGGCCTTCCTTGTAAAGGTCGACGAACACCTTGCGGACGGCCAATGACAGGCCCTCGTCCATGGTGAACCGCTCACGCGACCAGTCACAGGACGCACCGAGACGGCGCAGCTGCCCGGTGATGGTACCGCCGGATTCAGCCTTCCATTCCCAGACCTTGTCGATGAACCTCTCCCGGCCGTAGTCGTGGCGGGTCTCGCCGTTCTCCGCCAACTGACGCTCGACGACCATTTGGGTGGCGATGCCGGCATGGTCGGTGACTGGCTGCCATAGCGCGTCGCGACCCTTCATGCGCTGGTAGCGGATCAAGATGTCCTGCAGCGTGTTGTTGAGCGCGTGCCCCATGTGCAGGCTGCCGGTGACGTTCGGCGGCGGAATGACGATGGTATACGGATCGGCGTTCAGGCGCGCGCCGCCGCGCCCGGCGGCCTCGGCGCTCATCGCGCAGTCGAAGTCGCCGGCCTCTTCCCAGGCCATGTACAGGCGCTGTTCGACATCCTTGGGCTGGTACGATTTCTCCAGCATGGTCCGTCATCCTTTCCGGATCATCGCGTCAGGCGATAAGGCGGCGTTGGTTCTAGCGTCCTCGCCGGGGAGAGGCAAGGCAGCGTGACCGGCAGTCCCGTTGGCAGGGATGGTTAGTCTTCGAGCCGCTCGGCCCGGTTGACCATCAGGTCGATCTCGCGCTTTACAAGACGCTCGATCAGGTACGGCAGGTTGCGGTCCAGCCATTCGCGGAGGATCGGCTTCAGCATCTCGCGGACGATGCCTTCAAGCGTCATGTCCTTGCTGGAGCGGTCGACGGCCATGTCGCGGCGATCGAGGATAGCCGCCGCCAATTCCGACAGTACGTCCGTCGAGACCTTTTGCGTCGGTTCCGACATGATCTCGCTGGCGATCATGTCCGGCGTCAATTCCAGTATCGCCTCCATCGCCGGCGGCATCGACGCCGGTGCGGGCATCGGCATCGGGGCTGGCGCAGGAGCCGGCGCGGCGACAGGCGCCGGGGCCGGCGCGGGCGCAGGCATCGGTTCCGGCATAAACACCGGCTCAGGTTCCGGCGCGGGCGCGGGTTCCGGTTCAGGAATTGGTTCCGGCTCGGGTTCCGGTTCCGGCTCGGGTTCGGCGATCGGTTCGGGCTCAGGCTCAGGTTCCGGATCGGGTTCCGGCTCAGGCTCGGGTTCGGGTTCGGGCTCCGGTTCCAGATCCGGTCCCGGCTCGGCTGCGCCTTCGGCCTCTTCCTCCTCCGACAGAATGCGTCGGATGGAGCCGAGGATATCCTCCATTGAGGGCTCTTGGCCGTCTTCCGCTGTTGCCGTTTCTTCGCTCATATCACGCCTACCCGGTGAATCCGGATTCCCACACTAACCCGACAGGGTTAACAAAGGGTTAGCCGAAACCGTGCGGCGGAGGCCTCAGGGCCGAGCCCCGTCACGCCGCTACCCCCGGTCGCCGGCTACCGATTATTCCACGCCCCCTCGGGACTTACCCCCGAACCACTTTTCGCGAACTTCGTTGTAATGGTCACGCGGATCGTAGAGCGTGACAGGAAGTTTCAGATCGCGCGCCGTCATCCGTC
>JAYNJY010000162.1:0-7172 GCA_038110665.1 Rhodospirillaceae bacterium
CCGCATTACCCTGCAGCAAGGGCACCATGATCGGATCCATATCGATGAAGATGGTCTGGGCCTCGGGTTTCTTCGGCTCTTCCTTCGCCGCGGTTTGCTTGGGTTCGAACGGGCCGAGACCAATCCATTTGAGCGCCGCGACGGCACCGCCGGCGAGAATGAAAAGCGCCGCAAGGATGACCAGTATCTTCTTCACGCGTTCGCCTCCGAGATAGCCATCAGTTAGGTTATCATGGCCGGCCGTCCGTTAGAAATGCCGATATCCGGCGTGGGCGACGGGTATCTCGATTCCGTCAGAATCTTCGAAACGGACGACGGCCCCACTTTCACCGGTGGCGCCGACGGTCCCGATTCTTGCCAGCGGGGTTCCGCTCGCCGCTGACAACTTCATCAATTTGTCAGCATTTGCCGGCGCCGACGTGAACGCCAACTCGTAGTCGTCGCCACCACCGAATACTGATTCCCAAAGCGACTCGTCCTGTACGAGCGCGCGCGTCATTGCCTGGGAAAAGGGCAAGAGATCGCGATTTAGCGTGATTCCGACGCCCGATTCGCGTGCAAGATGGCCGATGTCCTGGGCCAAGCCGTCGGAAACGTCGATGGCGGAAGACGCCACGCCGGGCAAACTCGCGCCCAACACCGACCGCGGCGTCGGCATTCGGTATCGTCCGATCAGGTATTCGGAATCCTCCCCTCGGGTTGGCGCCACGGCTCCGCGCAGCACGCGCAAACCGAGCGCTGCATCGCCGATGGTGCCGGTGACGTAAACGTCGTCTCCGGCTCGGGCACCACTTCGCGTTAGCGCTTTCCCGATAGCAACCTCGCCGACAGCCGTCAGGGTCAGCACCATTGGACCTGGGGTCGACACCGTATCGCCGCCGATTAGCATGATCCCGGCCACGGCCTGAACGGCACCAAGGCCCTTGGCGAATGCCGCGATCCAATCTTCACCGATCTCGCTTGGCCATGCCGTGGCAACGGTGTAGACGGCCGGTGTCGCACCCATGGCGGCGATATCCGAGAGGTTCACCGCCAACAGCTTGGCGGCGATCGAACCGGGCGGGTCGTCGGCCAGGAAATGAACGCCGGCGACCATGCAATCGGTGGTGATAACGGCCTCAAAACCATTGCGCGGCCGCCATACGGCGGCGTCGTTGGCAAGGTTGTAGGCGCCTCCTACATCGGCGCAAAGCGGCGCGAAGTATCGGCGAATGGTATCAAACTCCGAGCTCGGCGCCATCGCCCGTAACCTATCCCTGCGGCGCCGCAGCCGCCCTCTCGCCCCGATACTCCCGGCCCAGCGCATCGACGATGGCGTTGACCAAACGCGGCTGGTTCTCGGTGAAGAACGCGTTGGCGATGGCGACGTAGTCGGAAACGATGGCGCCGGCCGGAACTTGCGGTGAATGCGCCATCTCGAAGGCAGCAGCGCGGAGAATGGCCTTTGCCAAAGCCTCCAACTGCTCGAAGGCCTCGGCGCTGCCCATGTGGCCTTTTATAGCGGTATCGAGTTGGTCGCGCCGGTCCACGGCGCCACTCACGACCGCGCGCAGCACGCGCCGGTCAGGCGGCGGCAGGCTCGGCGGCTCTTCACCGCCATCGGCGAGTTCGTCAGCCAGTTCGGCGAGAAACGAAGGCCAGCGTGTTTCCTTGAACGTGGTCAGAACCTCTTCGGGGTCGGATCCACCAACGTCGATCTCATACAACGCCTGGACCGCCGCCAAGCGCGCCGTGCTGTTGGCGTTGCGGTTGAGTACGGGGGTGCTCATCGCTGGACCAATCGGAAATGGCGCTGGACCTCGATCATCCAGAGGCAAGCCTCGGCCGCTTCGCCACCCTTGTTCTTGTGATTGACGTCGGCGCGCGCCCAGGCCTGCTCACCGTTTTCGCAGGTCAGGATGCCGAAGCCGATGGCGACGTTATGGGTGGTGGTCAGATCCATGATCGCGCGGCTTGATTCGCTACAAACGTAATCGTAGTGACTGGTCTCGCCGCGAATGACGCAGCCGAGCGCGATGAAACCAGCATAACTTCTTGAACTGGAATGAATTTCCATAGATCGCAAAGCCATGCGGATGGCAGCCGGCACTTCGAATACGCCCGGCACCGCAAGGCGCTCGTTCTCGAAACCGGCCGCATCGAGCGCACGGATGGCGCCCTCGGCAAGCGAGTCCGCGATTTCGGTGTAGAAGCGCGCCTCAACGATCAGGATGGTCGGTTTTGCGGCCATGGCACTCAATCGTCCTTGCCGGATTTACCGGCGGGGATGGCACGTTGACCGATGGCCCTGAGGCCGTAGCCTTCGAGCCCGATGATCGTGCGCTGGGGCGCGTTGCTCAACAGCAGCATATCCCGAATGCCGAGATCGAGAAGAATTTGCGCGCCGACGCCATAATCACGAAGCGCGCGCTCTTGCCCGCCGAGCGGCGCGGCC
The DNA here is from genome assembly GCA_038110665.1 of Rhodospirillaceae bacterium. Classification (GTDB taxonomy): domain Bacteria; phylum Pseudomonadota; class Alphaproteobacteria; order Rhodospirillales; family Casp-alpha2; genus TMED8. Next base: position 2,435 of record JAYNJY010000162.1, read on the forward strand.
GGTGCGCAGGGATGCCCCATGCGCTGGCGCAAGCGATCTGAAAGCGCGGTCGGATGAGGTTCGCGGATCAGGACAACGACACCCCGCCCCATTTCACCGATCAGGTCCATGGCCGCGTGCAACTGCCCCGCCTTGGCCGACTCGCCGTCGGCGAGAACGTCCTCAAGGACGTTAAGCGCATGCATTCGCACCGGTACCGGTTCGTCACCCGCGAGATCGCCTTTGACCAAGGCGATGTGCTCGGCGAAGGCAACACGGTTGGTGTAAACGTACATCTTGAATTCGCCGCCATGCTTGCTGGCGAACCTGCTCTCGAGCGAGCGCTCGATGATGCGGTCGTGCTTGAGGCGGTAGGCGATCAGATCGGCGATAGTGCCGATTTTGAGACCGTGATGTTGTGCGAACTTCACAAGGTCCGGCAACCGCGCCATTGTGCCGTCGTCGTTCATGATTTCACAGATCACGCCGGACGGATTGAGCCCGGCCAGTCGGGCGACGTCGACGGCCGCCTCGGTATGGCCAGCGCGGACCAATACGCCGCCCTCACGCGCCTCGAGCGGAAAAATGTGGCCGGGGCTGACGATGTCGTCGCCGGTCTTGCTCGGGTCGATGGCGACGGAAATCGTACGTGCGCGGTCGGACGCGGAAATGCCGGAAGTAACGCCCTGGCGGGCCTCGATCGAAACGGTGAACGCCGTTTGATGACGGGACGCGTTGCGCTGCGCCATCAGAGGCAGATCGAGATGACGCAGGCGGTCGCGGGTCAAGGACAGGCAGATCAGGCCGCGGCCGTACTTGGCCATGAAGTTGACGGCTTCCGGTGTCGCCATCTGCGCGGGAATCACCAGATCGCCCTCGTTCTCGCGCTCCTCATCATCGACGAGGATGAACATGCGGCCGTTTCGCGCGTCGTCGATGATTTCCTCGACCGACGACAGATAGTCCGACTCGCTCACCGCGCGAACCACGTCCTGTTTTGATGCTTGAGACAATTTTCTTTTTCCAACAACAGCTTAACTCTCGGTCTCCCGGAGCCTCGAAACATAGCGCGCGAGCAGGTCGATTTCCAGATTAACCGCATCGCCGGCGGAGAGCCGGCCGAGCGTGGTCACCGCCCTGGTGTGGGGGATGATATTGAGGTCGAAACGCGCGCCGTCAACGCCGTTCACAGTCAGCGAAACGCCCTCGACGGTAACCGAGCCCTTGGTGGCGATGAAACGGGCGAGCGCGGTGGGCGCCTCAATGACAACGGTGACGGACTCTCCAATCGGCACGACACTAAGAACCCGACCGACGCCGTCGACATGGCCGGAGACCAGATGCCCGCCCAACTCGTCTCCGAGCCTGAGGGCGCGCTCGAGATTGATTCGTGTGCCCGCGCGCCAAGCGCCAAGTGTCGTCTTGGAAATCGTCTCGGCGGAGACCTCAACGGCGAACCAGCCGGCCCCCTTCTCGACCACGGTCAGGCAACAGCCCGAGCAGCAGATCGAGGCCCCCATATCGACCGTCGAGAGGTCGTAGGCCGTAGCGATCTCGAAGCGGCGCTCGCCGGCAGTATCGACTCGCCGCACTTCGCCGATATCGGTGATGATACCCGTGAACATTTCAGCCGCCCGTCCGATCTCGGCGCCAGACCTCATACGTATCCGCGCCGACCATACCCCGCGCCGTCAGGATGAAGCCTGGCAGCGTCGCGGTATCGTCATGGCGCAAATCACCGAATGCCGCAAGTCCGTCGCCGCCCATCACCTTGGGTGCGCGGAACCAGTGCACTTCGTCGACCAGATCGGCTACCAAGAAGGATGCGTTGATCCTTGGCCCGGCTTCGATGAGGACGCGGGTGACACCGGCCTCGGCCAGGTCGGCAAGCACCTCCGCCGCTGCGGCGTCCTGATACAGGCGGCAAGGCATGACCCGATAACCTTCAGCGATGGCTTCCTTGCCCACCATGACCACGCGCAACGGCGAATATTCGGCCATGCCGGGCAATCTGCAGGTCAGTTCGGGGTCGTCCGCGCGCACAGTACCGGCACCGGTCAAAATGGCGTCGAACCGCGCACGGAGCAGATGGCCGCGCGCCCGAGCCTCAGAGCCCGTGATCCATTTGCTTCGACCACTCGCGGACGCGACCATCCCGTCCAACGTGGTTGCCGTCTTGAGCGCGACCCAAGGCCGGCCGGTGCTGACACGCGAGAGAAAACCGGCATTGACCGCCGCCGCTTCGTCGGCGCGGCAGCCAATTGCGACGGCGATGCCTGCGGCGCGCAAAATCTCGATACCCCGGCCAGCGACGCGCGGGTCCGGATCCTCAACGGCGACGACGCAACGCGCGATCCCTGCGTTAACCAGAGCCTCGGCACAGGGACCGGTCTCGCCGTGATGGGCACAAGGTTCGAGCGTGACGTAGGCCGTTGCGCCTTTCGCCGTATCGCCGGCGCATCGCAGCGCCTCGGTCTCGGCGTGGGGCCGGCCGCCCGGCTGGGTCCAGCCGCGCCCGACGACACGCCCGCCCAGGTCGGGCCGGACCAGGATGCAACCGACCGCCGGGTTCGGCCAAACCCGCCCGAGCCCGCGCCGGGCGAGCGCCAGCGCGGCCCGCATCCAGCGATCGTCGGTAGCGTCAGTCGCTGACGTTTTCACCCAGGTTTTCCACGAATTCCTCGAAGTCGCGCGCCTCGCGGAAGTTCTTGTAGACGGAGGCGAAGCGCACGTAGGCGACCTGATCGAGATCGCGCAGGTTCTCCATCACCATCTCGCCGATCACCTTGGTCGGGATCTCACTCTCGCCGAGAGCTTCGAGCCGGCGCTGGATGCCATTGACGATGCGCTCGATGCGCTCCTCCTGCACCGGCCGCTTGCGTAGCGCGATGAACAGCGAGCGCGCCAGCTTGTCGCGGTCGAACGGCACCCTTTCGCCGTTGCTCTTGATCACCGTCAGTTCGCGCAACTGCACGCGCTCGAAGGTGGTCCAGCGCGAGCCGCACTCGGGACAGAAGCGCCGCCGGCGGATCGCCGCGTTGTCTTCGGTCGGGCGCGAGTCTTTCACTTGCGTATCGAGGTGTCCGCAAAACGGGCAACGCATCTGTAATCTCCTCCCTTATGGCCCCTATTTATGTGTCGCCGTTGGCGATTATCAGTCCTGGTAGATCGGGAACTGGCGGCAGAGCGCCGCGACCTTTTCCCGTGCAGCTCTCTCGGCGGCGCTGTTGTCGCCCGGGTTAGCCGCGAGGCCGTCGAGCACGTCGCCGATCATGTTGCCGACCAGACGGAACTCGTCGGTGCCGAAGCCGCGCGTCGTCGCCGCCGGCGTGCCGAGGCGCACGCCGGATGTCACCGTCGGCTTCTCCGGATCGCCGGGCACGCCGTTCTTGTTGCAGGTCATGCCGGCGCGCTCGAGCGCCTGTTCGGCATCGTTCCCCTTGAGCCCCTTGGGGCGCAGGTCGACCAGCATGAGATGTGTGTCGGTGCCGCCGGAAACGATGTCGAGGCCACGGCCCTTGAGCGTCTCGGCCAGCACCTTGGCGTTGTCGACGACGCGCTGCGAATAGACCTTGAACTCGGGCCGGAGCGCCTCGCCGAAAGCAACCGCCTTGGCGGCGATGACGTGCATCAACGGCCCCCCCTGCAGGCCAGGGAACACGGCAGAATTGATCTTCTTGCCGATGTCCTCGTGGTTGGAAAGGATCATGCCGCCGCGCGGGCCACGGAGCGTCTTGTGCGTTGTCGTGGTGACGATGTGGGCATGCGGCAACGGCGACGGATGCACGCCGGCAGCGACGAGCCCCGCAAAATGCGCCATGTCGACCATGAGATAAGCCCCCACTTCGTCGGCGACGGCGCGGAAGCGGGCGAAATCGATGATTCGCGGATAGGCCGAGCCGCCGCAGATCATGATCTTCGGCTTGTGCTCGCGCGCAAGGCGCTCGACCTGGTCGAAGTCGACCGTGTGGGTATCGGGCAGCAGGCCATACTGCACGGCGTTGAACCATTTGCCGGAAAGCGCCGGCGCGGCGCCGTGGGTCAAGTGCCCGCCGGCATCGAGCGAAAGCCCCATGATGGTGTCGCCCGGCTTGACCAGCGCCATCATCACCGCGCCGTTGGCCTGCGCGCCGGAATGCGGCTGCACATTGACGAAAGCGCAATCGAACAGTTTCTTGGCGCGCTCGATGGCGAGCGCCTCGGCGACGTCGACGAACTCGCAGCCGCCGTAGTAACGCTTGCCCGGATAGCCCTCGGCGTACTTATTGGTCATGACGCCGCCCTGCGCCTCCATCACGGCGCGCGACACGATGTTCTCGGAAGCGATCAACTCGATCTGGTCGCGCTGACGGCTGAGCTCCTCGTTGATGGCGGCGAGGATATCGGGGTCGCGCTCGGCCAGGCTTTCGCCGAAAAACGCGGCCAATTCCTCGGAAGCATACTTGTGCGGGTTATCGAGCATGTTCGTTCCGTTCGTCGTTCGGTGGACGGGATCAGGATGCCGGCGGTTCGGCGAGCTTGCCGACCCGGCGCGCATGGCGGCCGCCTTCGAAGGCGGTCGAGAGGAAGACTTCGAGGCAGTCCTTGGCGGTGTCCTCGCCGATCATGCGCGCACCGAAACAGATGACGTTGGCGTCATTGTGCTGGCGGCACATGCGTGCGCCAAGCGCGTCGTGGATCAGCGCCGCGCGCACGGCGGGATGACGGTTGGCGGCGATGGAGATGCCGATGCCGCTGCCGCAGACCAGGATGCCGGTGT
>JAYNJY010000163.1:0-1674 GCA_038110665.1 Rhodospirillaceae bacterium
CCAGGGCGCCGTCCAGGATGCGCACGCCGTCGTGCAGTTCGTACTTTTCCTTGATGCCGCGCAGGATCGAGATGGTGTCCTCGACGGTCGGCTCGGAGACGAAAACCGGCTGGAAACGCCGCGCCAGGGCGGCGTCCTTCTCGACGTACTTGCGGTATTCGTTGAGCGTCGTCGCGCCGACACAGTGCAACTCGCCCCGCGCGAGCGCCGGTTTCAGCAGATTCGATGCATCCATTGAGCCTTCCGACGCGCCGGCGCCGACGAGCGTGTGCATTTCGTCGACGAACAGGATGATCTGGCCGGCCGACGCGGTCATTTCCTGCAGCACGGCCTTGAGCCGTTCCTCGAACTCGCCGCGGAACTTGGCGCCGGCGACCAGCGCGCCGAGATCGAGCACCATCAGCTTCTTCTTCTTCAAGTTCTCGGGCACGTCACCGGCGATGATGCGCTGGGCCAGGCCTTCGACGATGGCGGTCTTGCCGACGCCGGGCTCGCCGATCAGCACCGGGTTGTTCTTGGTGCGGCGGCTGAGCACCTGGATGGTGCGGCGGATTTCCTCGTCGCGGCCGATGACCGGGTCGATCTTGCCTTCGGCGGCGTCTTCGGTCAGGTCGCGGGCATATTTCTTGAGCGCGTCGTAGGTGTCCTCGGCGCTGGCGCTGTTGGCCTTGCGGCCCTTGCGGAAATCCTTGATCGCCGCGTTCAGGTTCTGCGGCGTGACGCCGGCGTCCTTGAGGATGCGGCCGGCCTCGGTCGAGGTCGCCATGGCGAGCGCCAGCAACAGGAATTCGGCGGTGACGAAACTGTCGCCGGCCTTGTCGGCGGCCTGTTCGGCCTGCTCGAACAGGCGCGCGGTATCGGGCGCCAGGTAAATCTGTCCGGCGCCGGAGCCCTCGACCTTGGGGATCTTGGCGAAAGCCGCGTTGACGGCGTCGTAGGCGCGCGCCGAGGAGCCGGCGGCGGCGTCGATCAGGTTCGACGCCAAACCCTCGCGATCCTCCAGTTGCACCTTGAGCAGGTGCAGCGGCGTGAGCTGCTGATGATTGGATTTGAGCGCCAGGGTCTGGGCATTCTGGACGCATCCGCGCGCGCGCTCGGTGTATTTTTCCAATTCCATGTTCGACAACCTCTCATTTCGACCGGATCCGGCGTCCGGCCAGGCGGCAACGCAAGACCCTTCGTCGGTTGCGGTTACTCTGTTACAGATATGGCCCGTCGCGGGGGCCGCGCAACCGTCCGACAGTATAACGCGGGCGCATTAACGATGCATTGACTTGAATGGCCCAAGTGGCATGCTCTCGGTCCATGCCGGACACGGAAATCGTCCTCACCAAGATCTACCGCCACCCGGTCAAGAGCCTGACCGCGGAGACGCTTGAAAGCGTGCGGCTGGAGGCCGGCAAGACGCTGCCCAACGACCGGCGGTTCGCGCTCACGCTGGGTTCGACCCCGACCGACGGCGCGCACAGCGAATGGATGCCGAAAAGCAAGTTCGTGGCGCTGATGCGCTCGGAGAAACTGGCCCAGTTGCAGACTCAGTTCGACGACGACACCGACATCCTGACCGTGCTCCGTGGCGGCCGCCAGGTGGCGCGCGGCAAGCTCACCGACCCGATCGGGCGCACCACCATCGAACAGTTCTTCTCGGCCTTCCTCGGCGACGACGCCCAGGGC
>JAYNJY010000163.1:1684-2795 GCA_038110665.1 Rhodospirillaceae bacterium
AGGCCGGCCAGCATGACAAGGCGCGTATCATCGCCGACCAGGCCAGCCCGGTCGTCTCATTCCTGAACCTGGCGTCGGTTTCGGATTTGGAGCGTGTCACCAAGAAGCCGGTCGACCCGATCCGCTTCCGCGCCAATCTCTGGGTTTCGGGCATGGCACCATGGGCCGAACACGATTGGGTCGGACGCGAGGTCTCCATCGGCGGCGTTCGGCTCGCGATCACCAAGCGGATCGAGCGATGCGCCGCGACGAACGTCAATCCCGACACCGCCGAGCGCGACCTCAACATCCCGAAGGCGCTGCAGATGGGCTTCGGCCACATCGACATGGGCGTTTACGGCCGCGTGCTGGACGGCGGCGAAATGAACGTCGGCGACCGCGTCCAGGTCGGTGGACCGGCCGTCCTCTAACTCACGTCGAAATTCGAGATTTAGGCCTGCGCCGCTTCCGGCTCGCCGGCGGTGTCGTTGCCGTCGTCGCTCTTGCCGCGCGACCGGCGCCGGCGCGGCGCGGTCGGCACGGCGGCCGGCAGCACCGACTCGTCGATGCGGCCACCGCCATTCTCTTCGCCCTGCGCCGCCGTCGTGCCGCCGTTGCCGCCGGAATCGGCTGACTGCTGCTGCGGGGCTTCCTCGTCGTCGCCATCGTCCTCGGCGGCGTAGTAGCCGGCGCGCGGAACGTCGGGCTGCGGGCCGCTGCCGTCGACGTCCTGGTCGAACTCGGCGCCGAAATTGGGGTTATGGTCGTAACCGGGGCCGTCGCGGCGAACCTGTCCCTGGTTCGGAACATTGACATCGACGTTGACGATACGGAAGTAGTGTTCAGCGTACTGGTAGTAGGATTCGGACCTGATCCGGTCGCCGGCCGAAGCCGCGTCTCGCGCCAGCGCGAGATACTTCTCCAAGACCTGCTGCGCCGTGCCGCGGACCTTCACATCCGGCCCATTGCTCTCGTAATTATTGCGACCGCCGCCCTGGCGCTTTTGGCCATTGCGGTTCCGCGAACGTCGACTGCCAGCGTTATGTTTCATGGTTCCTTGCCGTTTTCGTATGTCACCCTGTCTGTGCGCTCACCGGACCCCGTTCCGACCGGCTCCCGCCATCGGACGTAC
>JAYNJY010000163.1:2805-7110 GCA_038110665.1 Rhodospirillaceae bacterium
AACGTACCCCGTGCGCCGAACCCTTTGGTTTGGAATCACCCGGCGTCTAACTGGAGATTGTTATCGGTCAAACCCCGTTCCCGAGGGACCTCGCAACCCAACGGGTTGCACGCATGAGTTACGTTAGACGGATCGCTCGGTCTTTCCAACCCCTTTTTTGTAAATTTCTTCAGCTTTTTATCAGCCCGCCATGCTTGCCGTCAGCACCCTGGCACGGCCCGCTCCGTCGGCGCGGATTTCGACCCCCTCAAGGCCGTGGTCACGCGCCAGCGCGACCGCGGCCTCGCCCTGGCGCCAACCGATCTCGCCGGCGAAAAAGCCGCCCGGCCGGAGCCGTCCCGCCAGGCCCGGAAGAATGTCGCGATAGGCATCCAACCCGTCGCCGCCCGCCGCCAGCGCGCCCTCCGGTTCGTGGCCGGCGACCTCGGGCGGCAATTCCTCCATCTCGGCGCTGGTCACGTAAGGCGGGTTGGTGACGACCGCGTCGAACACTTCGCGGTCGGCGAGCGTAGAGAACCAAGACCCGAGGCGGAACTCACACCGTCCGGAAAGTCCAAGGGCTTCCGCGTTGGCCGCAGCGACATCGAGCGCCGCCGCGCTCGCGTCGATGCCGACGCCGCTCGCCCGTGGCCGCTCGTGCAGCAGCGCCAGCAGGATGCAACCGCTGCCGGTGCCGAGGTCGAGAATGCGAAACGCCGCGTCACGGTTCGGGAATGCCGCCAGTACGGTCTCGATCAGGGTTTCGGTCTCCGGGCGCGGGATCAGCGTCGCCGGCGTGACCCGGAACGAGAGGCTCCAGAACTCGCGCTCGCCGGTGATGTAGGCGAGTGGCGCGCGCGCTTCGCGCCGGGCGAGCAAGCCTTCGAAGCGATCCGCGTCTGCCGCCGAAAGCGCATCGTCACGATGGCCGATCAGCCAGCCGGCATCGCGCCCGAGCGCGAATCCCATCAGCACGCGGGCGTCGAGGCGCGCGCTGTCGATGCCGGCGGCGGCGAGCCGCTCGGCCGCCGCGCACATCACGGCGCCGACGCTGCCAGCCCCGTTCATGCCATTTCCGCGAGCCGCCGCGCCTGATCCACGACCAGGAGCGCGTCGATGAACTCGTCGAGTTCGCCGTCGAGCACGCGTTCGAGCTGGTGCAGGGTCAGGCCGATGCGGTGGTCGGTGACGCGGCGTTCGGGGAAGTTGTAGGTGCGGATACGCTCCGAGCGGTCGCCGGAGCCGACCTGGCTCTTGCGCGCCGCCGCGCGGGCGTCTTCCTGGGCCTGGCGCTCGCGCTCGTAGAGGCGCGCGCGCAGCACGCGGAGCGCCTTCGCCTTGTTCTTGTGCTGCGATTTCTCGTCCTGCTGGATGACGACGATGCCGGTCGGCAAGTGGGTGATGCGTACCGCCGAGTCGGTGGTGTTGACCGACTGCCCGCCCGGCCCGGAAGAGCGGTAGACGTCGATGCGGAGATCCTTGTCGGCGATCTCGACGTCGACTTCTTCGGCCTCCGGCATCACCGCCACGGTCGCCGCGGAAGTGTGAATGCGTCCGCCCGACTCGGTCACCGGCACGCGCTGCACGCGATGCACGCCGGATTCGAACTTGAGCCGCTGGAACACGTCCTTGCCGCTGACCGACGCGATCGCCTCCTTGTAGCCGCCGATGCCTGTCTCGTTGATGCTGAGCACCTCGAACTTCCATCTGCGGTCTTCGGCGTAGCGTTGGTACATCCGGAACAGATCGGCCGCGAACAGGCCGGCTTCGTCGCCGCCGGTGCCGGCGCGGATTTCCAGGATGGCGTTCTTCTCGTCGGCTTCGTCCTTGGGCAACAACAGGAGCTGGACGCTTTGCTCCAGTTCCGGCAGGCGTTCGAGCAGCGCCGCCTCCTCGTCTTCGGCCATAGTGCGGATATCGGGGTCGCCGTCGGCCAGCATGGCCTCGAGACCGGCGAGTTCGGCCTGGGCCTCGCGTAGCTCGTTGATCGCCTCGACCACCGGCGTGAGGTCGGCGTATTCCTTCGAAAGCTTGGTGAACTGCTCGGCCGGCGGCAGCGGGTCCGTCGACATCAGCGACTGCAGTTCTTCGAACCGGCGCAACACCCGGTCCAGGTTCCGATCCAAGTTCACGTGGGTCCATCCTCGTTGTTGTCGTTGTTTCCGCCGGCGATGCCGAACAGGCGCCGAAGCGCCGCTTCGAGTTCGGCCAGTTCGACGCCGTCGCCACCGGCAGCCTGTTTCAGCGCCATCGTCGGGTCGTGCAGGAAGCGCCCGAGCTAAAGGCGCGTCGCCTTGTCGGCGTCGCCGCCGGCTTCGCGCAAGACCTGTTCGCGCAATTCCTCGCCCCAGGTGCGGAACGCCGCCACCGCCGGCACCGCGGCGCGCGCCGCGCGGCCGGCCAGGAACTGCGAAAGCTCGTCGGCGATGATCGCCTCACCCACGGCCGCGGCCGCCTGGCGCTTGGCCTGGCTTTCGGATGCAAGGCGTTCGAGATCCTGGATGTCGTAGAGGAATGCGTCGTCGATGCGGTTGACGGCGGGGTCCACGTCGCCGGGGATGCCGAGGTCGATGACGAATACCGGGCGCCAGCGCCGTCGGCGCAGCGCGGCGTGGATCATATCGGCGCTCAACACCGGTTCGCGCCGGCCGAGCGCGGCGATGACGATGTCGGCCTCGGCCATCTGTTGGGCGAGCGCGTCGTAATCGGCGCGGTGACTGTCGAGTACGCGCGCCAGGTGTTCGGCGCGGGTCGCCACCGGATGGGTGACCGCGAGGTAGCCAAGCCCGGCGCCCTGCAGGTGCTGGCTTACCAGTTGACCCATCTCGCCGGCGCCGATCAGCAATGCGCGGCTCTCGGTGAGCGCACCGTAGAGGTCGCGCGCGACCTGGACCGCGACCTGGGCGATGGAGACCGGCCCCTCGCCGACGGCGGTCTCGGTGCGTACCCGTTTGGCGGCGGAGAACGCGGCTTGCACCATGGCTTCGAGTTCGGGACCGGTGGCGTCGGCCTCGCGCGCCAGCCGGTGCGCCGCCTTGAGCTGGCCGAGCACCTGCGGCTCGCCGATGACGAGGCTGTCCAGGGACGCGGCGACGCGGAACAGATGGCGGGTCGCCTCGTCGCCCTCGATCACGTAGGCCTGCTGGCGCAATTCCTCGACCTCGACGCCGCCGTGGCCGGCCAGGTGTTCGAGCACGATCTCGCCCTTTTCCGCGTCATCGACCACCGCCTGGACCTCGACCCGATCGCAGGTCGAGAGCGCCAGCGCCTGGTCGACGCCGCGCGCGCGCAACCCCTTGAGGAAACCGGCGACGCTCGCATCCTCGACGAACAAGCGGTCGCGCAGCCCCAATGAACTGGTGCGATGGTTGGCGCCGACCACGAGCGGCCGGCGGCCATTGCCGGCGGGTTCGCTCATGCGGCCTCGCTAACGGTAACGGCTCAGAGTCTCGGCCAGATTGGCGAGCGCCGCTTCGGTCTGCTCGCCGGTCTTCATGTCACGCACCGTGGCGGCCCCTTTCGCCAGTTCGTCGTCGCCGATTAACACCGCCGCCACCGCGCCGGCCTTGTCGGCGCGCGCCAGACGGCGCTTCATGTTACCCGAATAACCGAGTTCGATGCGATAGCCGGCCTTGCGCAGCTCCTGGGCGAGCGTGAGCGCGCGCGCCTGCGCCGCCTCGCCGACCGGCACAATGGCCACCGGGGTGGGCCGCTGGCCGCCGTCGCCGGCCATCATCGCCAACCGCTCGACACCACCGGCCCAGCCGATGCCAGGCGTCGGGCGGCCGCCCAATTGCTCGATCAGGCCGTCGTAGCGGCCGCCGGCAATGACCGCACCCTGGGCGCCGAGCGTCGTGGTGACGAACTCGAAGGCGGTATGGGTGTAGTAGTCGAGGCCGCGCACCAGCGCGCTGTCGATCTGATAGGCGATGCCGAGCCGGTCGAGCCCCGCGCAGACGGCATCGAAGAACTGGCGCGATGCGTCGTTGAGATGATCCTTCAAGAGCGGCGCGCCGGAGACGATTTCCTGGTCGCGTTCGGACTTCGAATCGAACACCCGAAGCGGATTGCGGTAGAGCCGCTGCTGGCTATCCTCGGAAAGCTCCGCCTTGAACGGCTCGAGGTAGGCGATCAGCTTGTCGCGGTAGACGCCCCGGCATTCCAGATCGCCCAGCGTGTTGAGCTTGAGCGTCACGTCCTTGGCGACGCCGAGTTCCTCCAGGATGTGCTGGCCGACGGCGAGCACCTCGATATCGGCCTCGGGGCCGGGGACGCCGATGATCTCCACGTCGATCTGGTGGAACTGGCGCTGGCGGCCCTTCTGCG
>JAYNJY010000164.1:0-4664 GCA_038110665.1 Rhodospirillaceae bacterium
CGATAAGCGCACACAGTTGCGCTTGCGTCGCGGACAAGTTACCATCGAGGCGCGATTGGATCTTCATGGGATGACCCGGACAGAGGCGCATCATGCCCTTACAAGATTTCTCGAATCATCTTATCTGCAAGGCCGGCGCGCGGTGTTGATCATCACCGGCAAGGGGCTGCGCGAGGACGGCCGCATCGGTGTGCTGCGCGGCGCCGTGCCGCGGTGGCTGAACGAGCCGCCGGCCCACGCCTGGGTCCGCGCCTTCGACCATGCGGCGCCGCGCGACGGCGGCGAGGGGGCGCTCTACGTGCTGCTGCGCCGGGCCCGGCGATGACGCCCTTCGGCACCAAGGTGCGGGAGCTGCGCAAGGCGCGCGGCATCACCCTGAAACAGATGGCCGACGACCTCGGCGTTTCGTCGGCCTACTTCTCGGCGCTCGAGCACGGCCACCGCGGCCGGCCGGGTTCCGGCCTGGTGCAGCAGATCTGCGGCTACTTCGAGCTGATGTGGGACGACGCCGAGGAGCTGCGCCGGCTCGCAGAACTATCGCATCCGCGAATCGTCGTCGATACCGCCGGCCTCAGCCCGAAAGCAACAGAGCTTGCCAATACCTTAGCGGAAACAATTAAGGATTTGGATGAGGATGCCATCGATTGGATCCTGGCCGAAATCCGAAGCCGCCACGCGCCGTTAACGGGGCCGACGCATTAGCTTGCGCCTCCCTGTTCGCCTACGCCGTCAATTCATCGGCCAATACATTTGTAATACAACAAGAGTTATAGAATGAACTTCCGCACGTCCGCGTCGCGGGCCAGGTCGGCGACGTTCCTGGCGACCGTCTCGGCGGTGATCTCGACGGCCTCGCCGCCACGCTCGGAAGCGTTGAAACTGATCTCCTCCATCAGCTTTTCCATCACCGTGTGCAAGCGCCGCGCGCCGATGTTCTCGACGCCTTGGTTGATCTCGGCGGCGAGGTCGGCGATCGCTTCGATCGCGTTGTCCGTGAACGTCAGGTCCAGCCCCTCGACGCCGATCAACGCCTTGTATTGCTTAATCAAACTCTGTTCGGGCTCGGTCAGGATGCGGACGAAATCCTCGCGCGTCAGGGCCCGGAGCTCGACCCGGATCGGCAGCCGGCCCTGCAGTTCGGGCAGCATGTCGGCGGGCTTCGCGATGTGGAAGGCGCCCGACGCGATGAACAGCACGTGATCGGTCTTCACCGGCCCGTGCTTGGTCGACACGGTGGTCCCCTCGATCAGCGGCAGCAGGTCGCGCTGCACGCCCTCGCGGCTCACGTCGGCGCCCATGCGCTCCGAGCGCGCGGTGATCTTGTCGATCTCATCGAGGAAGACAATGCCATTGTTTTCAACGGCTTCAATGGCTTCCTTCACAATCTCCTCATCGTCGAGAAGCTTGTCGCTCTCATCGTTGACTAGAACCTGATAGGAGTCCGCCACCGTCATCTTCTTCGCCTTGGTCTGTTGGCCGAAGGCCTTGCCGAAGATGTCGTTGAGGTTGAGCATGCCCATCTGGGCGCCCGGCATGCCGGGAATGTCGAAGGTCGGCAGGCCGCCGCCGCCCGATTCGGAGACCTGGATTTCGACCTCGCGGTCGTCCAGTTCGCCGGCGCGCAGCATGCGGCGGAACTTGTCGCGGGTGTCGGTGGACGCGTTCTCGCCGACCAACGCGTCAATCACGCGCTCCTCGGCCAACACTTCCGCCTTCGCCACGACGTCCTTGCGCAACCGCTCGCGGGTCATGTGGATGGCGCTTTCGACCAGGTCGCGGATGATCTGCTCGACGTCGCGACCGACGTAGCCGACCTCGGTGAACTTGGTCGCCTCGACCTTGATGAACGGCGCCTGCGCCAGCTTCGCCAGGCGGCGCGAGATCTCGGTCTTGCCGACGCCGGTCGGGCCGATCATCAGGATGTTCTTTGGCAGGACCTCCTCGCGCATGGTTTCGTCCAGCTGCTGGCGGCGCCAGCGGTTGCGGAGCGCGATGGCGACGGCGCGCTTGGCGTCGTTCTGGCCGATGATGTAGCGGTCGAGCTCGGAGACGATCTCGCGGGGCGTGAAGCTGTTGGCGGTCATAGTTTCTCGACGGTGATCTGGGTGTTGGTGTAGACGCAGATGTCGGCGGCGATGGCCATCGCCTTGCGCGCGATCGCCTCGGCGTCCATGTCGTCGCGGTCGACAAGGGCGCGCGCCGCGGCCAGCGCGTAGTTGCCCCCCGAACCGATGCCGATGACGCCGCCGTCCGGCTCCAGGACGTCGCCGTTGCCGGTCAGCACCAGCGACACGTCCGCATCAGCCACCGCCATCATCGCCTCCAGCCGGCGCAGGTAGCGATCGGTGCGCCAGTCCTTCGCCATCTCGACGCAGGCCCGGGTCAGTTGCCCCGGATACTGTTCCAGCTTACCCTCCAGCCGTTCGAACAGCGTGAACGCGTCGGCGGTGGCGCCGGCGAAGCCGCCGATCACCTTGCCGTCGCCGAGCCGGCGGACCTTGCGCGCGGTGCCCTTGATCACCGTGTCGCCCAGGCTGACCTGGCCGTCGCCGGCGATCACGATGTCGCTGCCCTTGCGGATCGAGAGGATGGTCGTGCCATGCCAGACCGGCGTGTTGTCGCTCATGGTTCGCTCGTGTTCCCCGGGGGTGAAGGGTGGATCGATGTCGGCGCCGGCGCGGGGCGCGCGCGGCGGGTGCGGACCGACTATACCCGAGGATGTCGGTTTGTGAAGCGTCGCTGTCAAGGCGGGCGGAACCGGCCGCGTATCGGACTGGCGATGCCCGGCGGTTGGTGTTACAAGGGCGCCGATTCGTGAAGGAGGATCGACCCATGAGGACCGCCACCGTGGAGCGCAACACGACCGAGACGAAGATCGCGGCGACCGTCGATCTCGACGGCACCGGCGTCTACGACGTCGCCACCGGCATCGGCTTCCTGGACCACATGCTCGAGCAGTTGTCGCGCCACAGCCTGATGGACCTCACCGTGAAGGCCGAGGGCGACTTGCACATCGACTTCCACCACACCACCGAGGACACCGGCATCGCCATCGGCGAAGCGGTCAACGCCGCACTCGGCGAGCGCAAGGGCATCACGCGTTTCGCCGAGGCGACGATCCCGATGGACGAGACCCTGAGCCGCGTCGCGCTCGACTTCTCGAACCGGCCCTACCTGATCTGGAAGGTCGAGTTCTCGAAACCGAAGCTCGGCGACATGGACACGGAACTGTTCAAGGAATGGTTCCAGGCCTTCGCCCAGTCCGCCGGGATCACGCTGCACGTCGAGAACCTATACGGCGAGAACAACCATCATATCGTCGAATCGTGTTTCAAGGCGCTGGCACGCTGCTTGCGAGCCGCCATTGCCATCGATCCGCGCAAGGCCGACGCGGTGCCCTCGACGAAGGGCGTCCTCGGCGGCTCGCTCTAGTTCACGCGCCTGCGGCCGGCGGGACCCGGGAGACATCCCATGCGCGTCTACACCGTCCACCTGCGCCGCCACGGCCTCGACTGGGACAAGGACATCGCCCTGGTCAAGGAGGGATTCTCCTGGCCGGCGTTCGCCTTCGCCGGGCCGTGGGCGCTTTGGCACCGCCACTGGCTGGCCGCCGTGGTGCTGATCGCCGTGCCCGTCACGCTGAGCGGCCTGGCCGAGGCGCTCGGCGCGGCGCCGCTGACCCAGGCGGCGCTCAGCATCGGCTGGTCGACCGTGGTCGGCATGCTGGCCAACGACTGGCGGCGCTTCTTCCTTGAGCGCCAGGGCTTCGAGGAGGCCGGCGTCGCCGCTGGGCGCGACGCCGACGAGGCGTTGTTGGGCTACCTCCGCGACAACGACATCGAGGCGCCGGCGCCGACGCCGGCCGCCTACACCGGCGGCTACCACGGGGCCTACGCGCCATGACCGTCTGCATCGTCGACTACGAATCGGGCAACCTGCATTCGGCCGCCAAGGCGTTCGAGCGCGCCGTCGCCGAGGCCGGCCTGAACCAGAAAATCATGGTCACCGCCGACGCCGATGCCGTCGCCAAGGCGGACCGCATCGTGCTGCCGGGCGTCGGCGCCTACGCCGACTGCAAGGCCGGGCTCGCCGCCGTGCCGGGCATGGTCGACGCGATCGCCGAGGCCGTGCGCGCCAAGGCGCGGCCGTTCCTCGGCATCTGCGTCGGCATGCAGCTTATGGCCGACCGCGGCCTCGAACACGGCGTCACCCACGGTTTCGGCTGGATCGGCGGCGAGGTGGCGGCCATCAAACCCTCAGACGCCACGTTAAAAATCCCCCATATGGGTTGGAACGAATTAACATATTCGGCTACTCGGCACCCCGTCCTCGACGGCCTCGATACCGGCGCGCACGCCTACTTCGTGCACTCCTACGCGATCCGTTGCACCGACCCCGCCGACGTCGTCGCCGAGACCGACTACGGCGGGCCGATCACCGCCGCGGTGGCGCGCGACAACATGGTCGGGACCCAGTTCCACCCCGAGAAAAGCCAGGCTACAGGCTTGAAACTCATAACCAATTTCCTCACCTGGGCGCCCTGAGGCGAAACAGCGATGATCTTCTTCCCCGCCATCGACCTGAAGGACGGCCAGTGCGTACGCCTGCTGCGCGGCGAGATGGACGCCGCCACGGTGTTCAACGACGACCCGGCGGCACAGGCC
>JAYNJY010000164.1:4674-7066 GCA_038110665.1 Rhodospirillaceae bacterium
GAATGGCAGCGAATGGCTACATCTTGTTGATTTAAATGGCGCTTTCGAGGGCCGCCCAGTGAACGGTGCGGCGGTCGAGGCGATCCTGGCGCGGATCGGCATCCCGGTCGAGCTCGGCGGCGGCATCCGCGACCGCGCAACCATCGACCTCTGGCTCGAAAAGGGCGTGCGACGGGTCATCCTGGGCACCGTCGCGGTGCGCGATCCGGATTTGGTGCACGACGCCTGCCGGGCGCATCCGGGGCGCGTCGCGCTGGGTATCGACGCCCGCGACGGCATGGTCGCGGTCGAGGGCTGGGCCGAGACCTCGGAAACCGCCGCCCTCGACCTGGCGCGGCGGTTCGAGGACGCCGGCGCGGCGGCGCTGATCTACACCGACATTTCCCGCGACGGCGCGATGCAGGGTCCGAACGTCGAGGCGACGCTGGCCATCGCCGAGGCCGTGGCGATCCCGGTCATCCTGTCGGGCGGCGTGTCGTCGATGGACGACCTGCGCGCCGTCAAGGCCGCCGCCGGCGACCGGCTGGAGGGCGTGATCTCGGGCCGCGCCGTCTACGAGGGGCGGATCGGCGTGGCCGAGGCCGTGGCGCTGCTGAAGGACGCGGCGTGATGCTGAAGGCCCGCGTCATCCCCTGCCTGGACGTCAACGACGGCCGCGTCGTCAAGGGCGTCAACTTCGTCGACCTGGTCGACGCCGGCGACCCTGTCGAGCAGGCCCGCGTCTACGACGCCGCCGGGGCGGACGAACTCTGCTTTCTCGACATCACCGCCAGCCATGAGAACCGCGACACCATCTACGACGTGGTCGCGCGCACCGCCGAACAGTGCTTCATGCCGCTGACCGTCGGCGGCGGGGTGCGCACCACGGAAGACATCCGAAAGCTGCTGTTGGCCGGCGCCGACAAGGTCTCGATCAACACCGCCGCCGTGCACAACCCCGACTTCGTCCGCGAGGCGGCCGAGAAGTTCGGCGCGCAGTGCATCGTCGTCGCCGTGGACGCCAAGAGCACCGGCCCCGACACGTTCGAGATCTTCACCCACGGCGGACGCAAGCCGACCGGCATCGACGCCGTCGACTGGTCGCGGCGCATGGCCGATCTGGGCGCGGGGGAGATCCTACTGACCTCGATGGACCGCGACGGCACCAAGCAGGGCTTCAACTTGCCCCTGACCCGCGCCGTCGCCGACGCGGTGCCGATCCCGGTGATCGCGTCGGGCGGCGTCGGCACGCTCGACCACATGGTCGAGGGGATCGTCGAGGGCCACGCCTCGGCCGTTCTCGCGGCCTCGATTTTCCATTTCGGCACCTATACGATCGCCGAGACCAAGGCCCACATGGCCGCCGCCGGGGTGCCCGTGCGCCCGGCGCCGGCCGGGAAGGAGGCATCGTGAGCGACGACAAGCCGGTGATCGAGCGGCTCTACGCGACCATCGCGGCGCGCAAGTCGGCCGACCCCAGTTCCTCATACACCGCCAAGCTGCTGGCCGACGGCCGGCCGCGCATCGCCAAGAAACTCGGCGAAGAAGCGGTCGAGGTCTGCGTCGCGGCGCTGTCCGGCGGCCGCGACGAGGTGATCGCCGAAAGCGGCGACCTGCTCTATCACCTCCTGGTGCTGTGGGCCGAACAGGGGATCGCCCCGGACGAGGTCTGGAACGAACTCGCCGGCCGTTTCGGCACGTCGGGCATCGACGAGAAGAAATCCCGACAGGGCAAGGACTGACGCCATGGCCTACGACGACGGCAACGTGTTCGCCAAGATCCTGCGCGGTGAGCTGCCCTGCAACAAGGTCCACGAGGACGACTTCGCGCTGGCCTTCCACGATATCCAGCCGCAGGCGCCGGTCCACATCCTGGTGATCCCGAAAGGCCCCTACGTGTCGATGGAGGACTTTTCGGCCAACGCCCCCGACGAAGCGATCGCCGGCTTCTTCAAGGCGGTCGGCAAGGTCGCGCGCGACGCCGGCGTGGTCGAGACCGGCTACCGGATGCTCGCCAACCACGGGCGAGACGGCCGCCAGGAAGTGCCGCATTTTCACGTCCACGTTTTCGGCGGCCGCGACCTGGGCGGCATGGTGCGCCGGCCGCCGGCCGAATCATAGGCCCGCCGATTCGCGTGATTTCGCCGGATCGGAAGCGGAACGTTCCCGCGACGGCTCTCTCTAACAATCTAAAATAACGATATTTTCCGTGGTCCCGGGCCGCCGGCTTGGTGCGCCGGAATCGGAGGCCTATGATTTAAGGGAAGGAGTCCGCGTGCCCGTGCGCGCGGCGCGAAGGAGATGTCCGCACCTTGGCCTCCTGGCTCGAAGACATAAACCCGAGAGCGGCGACGCCGCCGCCCGCCGAGGCGACGGCGCAGATCGATCCCGACTGGCTGGCCCGCAACTACCC
>JAYNJY010000165.1:0-7059 GCA_038110665.1 Rhodospirillaceae bacterium
TGGGTGCGCGCTTTCGACGAGCTGGCGCAGCCGCTCTTCCAATACGTGGGTGTAAATTTGCGTCGTCGAGATATCGGCGTGGCCCAGCAACTGCTGCAGGGTGCGCAGATCGGCGCCGTGGGCGAGCAGATGGCTGGCGAAGGAATGCCTCAGCACGTGCGGTGAAACCTTCTTCGGATCGAGCCCGGCGGCGACGGTCAATTCCTTCAGCATCTGCGAGAACCGTACCCGGGTCAGGAATCCTTCCTTGCCGCGTGACGGAAACAGGTACGGGCTTTCCGCGACGTCGCCCTTGCCGCTGCGCCCAAGGAACGTCGCGCGCACCGCGAGATAATCCGAGACCGCCGCCGCCGCCGGCGCGCCCATCGGCACCATGCGTTCCTTGCCCCCTTTGCCGCGCACGATGATGACGTCGCCGTCCGGCGAGATCGCCGTCTTCGGCAGCGACACCAGTTCACTTACCCGGAGCCCGGTGGCGTAGAGGATTTCCATCAGCGCCTGCATGCGCCGGCCTAGCGCGCCGGACATCGCCTCGGCGGCGGCAAGCAGGCGCTCAACCTCGTCCTCGCCGAGATACTTCGGCAGCGCGCAGCGCTGGCGCGGGCTGTCGATGGTGGCGGTCGGATCGTCGCCGCGCACGCGTTCCTCGTAGAGGAACCGGTAGAATTGCCGAAGCGTGGTCAGGCGCCGCGCCGAGGTGCTCGCCGCGAGGCCGAGGTCCGACATCGATTTCAGGTAGGCACGCAGCTGTTCCGGTCCGGCGTCCTCGACGGCGCGCCGCCGCCCCACCAGGAAATCCGAAAAGTCTTCGAGATCGCGGCGGTAGGACTCGATCGTGTTGGCCGCCGCACCGCGTTCGGCCGCCATCATGTCGAGAAAATTTTCCAGGTGGCGGGAGCGGCGAGCCCGCGAGGCACGCTCGCGTTCCGGCGCCTTGCCGGTTTTGCCCCCCCTAGAGGCCGGCACCGAGGGCAGCCTCCAGGGCAAAGGCCCGGGCCTCCGCGTCGAGGCCCATGACCTTGAGCGCCCGGATCACCTCGGCCAGCACGATCGGATTGAGTTCGGCCGGTTGGCCCTGCCCGACCAGCCTGGCCATGACCAATACCCGTGCCGCCTTGTTGTCGAGATCGCTGCGCGCACCCGGCGTCGGCGCGTCGAGGGCACGCACGACCACGCCCGCCTCGGCGATTTGCGTTGCCGTCGGCGCGGCGCCGGACAGCATCGCCGCATCCGGCCCCTTGGCGCCCTCGTTCATGGCGCGGAACGCGAACCACAAAGCCGGTGCCGGCATCGGCGCCTGGGCAACACCGTCTACGAGCGGATCGGCGAACGTCAGCCATTCAGCGGCGGTGGTCGGTTCGCCGAGGCCGGCAAGGATCGCCCTGGCCAGCACCGTGCGGCGTGCGTCGGCGGCGCGGAGCGGCTTGTCGTCGGTATTCGCGCCGGCCTCGCCGATGACGCGCGCCAGCGCCTGCAGGCCGGTCAGCATGTCCGCGGTTTCCGGCGACAACAGCGCCGAACGTTTGAGCAGGAGTAGCCAGGAACGCGCCTGCTCGATGGCGCCGTTCGCGGCCGCGGCGCGAATCGCGTCGGCGGCGAGCCAGGTGTTCTCGGTGCTTGCCGGCACCACCGCCATTTCGTCGCGGAACAACCGCACCGTTGCCCGGTAGACGCCGTCGGCGAGCGCCGAACGCAGCGCGCGCGAAGCGGCCTCAGCCTTGGCGGCGGGTAGGCCGGCGCGCTTGGCGGCGGCATAGAGCCGGGCACGCTCGACCGCGCTCGCGGCGCCCTCGGGCGGCGCGGCAGCGCCGTCGGCCGCCGGTGGCAGCTGTTCGGCGATCTTGAGCACCAATTTGCGGTGCGCGCCGTCACCGAGGACGCCGAGCATGGCGGCGCGTTCCGCCGCCACCAGGCGAACCTGCGGGGCGAGCTTGGTATTGAGTGCGAGCGCGCGCGCCGCGCCGGGCGCCAATTCGACCAGGCCCTGCGGCGTCGCCTCCAGCGTCACATGCGCGAGCATGGCGGTGGCGAGCGGCGTCGGCCTCGCGGCGTCGGCAAGTTGCACCGTCTTGGCGCCACTCATTGCATCGCTCAAGCGGAAGAACAGCGGGTCGTCGTTGCCGATCTCGCGCAGCATGGAGAGACCGAGTTCGGCCTTCTCGCGCTGGTCCGAAAGCAGTTGGCAGTACACCAGCGCCTTCTGCCAGAAGTCGGCCGGGTTGCGCTTGATCTCGCCGGCGGCAAGGCCGCATCCGGCGATGTTGTCGCCGGTCAGGAACCGGAGCTCGGCCTCGGCGCGCAACAGGCCCGGCCCGCGGCCCTGACGCGGCATCACGCTCAAGAGATCGAGCGCGGCCGAATAGTCGGCCATCGCCGTCAGCAGACCGAGCCGCTTGACCGCCAGCTGTTCGCCGTCGGACGGCCCTTCCGGCGGCGTCGCCGGGGTCAACACGAGCCGGCGCACCAGGCCGGCCAGTGTCGGCGAGCCGATTAGCGCCGGCACCCGCGCCAGCATTTCCATGGCGGCGGCCATGTTCGCGCCGCGCCACATGTCGACGCCGAAGCCGCCGTTCTCGGTGGTCAGGATACCGGCCGAATCGGGCGTCACCACCTGCAAGCGGTCGACCTGAATGCCGCTGGCGCCGACCGAGGTCAGCGTCGTCACCGATTGTCCGCCGGGGCCGGCCTTGTAGTCGGGCTGGGCGACGACGGCTTGCTTCGGTGTGCTTGGCTGTGCGCCGGCATCCGGCGCGGCCGGCTTGAGCCGCGTCGGCGGCGCCAGCTTGACCAGCGCGGGCTGCTCGGCGGCGGGCTGGAGCGGCGACGGCTGCTGGGCGACGGCCGGACCGGCGGTAGCGACGGCAAGAACGGTGGCGACGGCGGCGAGCGCCGGGTATCGCCTATTTCGGCAGGCGCGCATCGGGAATCCTTCTTTCGACCTGCTTCGACGGCGCCGGAATGTCCCACGTCGCGAGGAATACGCCGCCGCCGACGACGATCAGCAGCACCAGCAATAGAACCAGGCGGGAGATATTCTTCATGGGAACCTCATGCCGACGGAGCCCAACCCACCGCCGGACAGGCCGTTCACGCGAGCGGGCCTGTCTTGACGGGGACTGCGAGCGGGTATGTTATGCATTCAATCTGGATGAAACGTGCGCGAAAACTGTGTCATTTTTACGGCCGGCGGCCGGCAAGCATACTATCGGGTCGCCGACGGCCTTTCAACGCCACCGCCGGTGCGACGATGAGCGCGATGGCTTGAGGCGCCTCCCCATGGCGAATTCCGAGACCCCGGCAAAGACCGAAACCGCGCCCGTCGGCGGCGGCCGCTCGGTCGTGCTGATTGGCCTGATGGGCGCCGGCAAGACCACCGTCGGACGCAGCCTGGCCGACCGTCTCGGCCTGCCGTTCGTCGATTCCGACGAGGAAGTGGTCAAGGCCGCCGGCTGTTCGATCGAGGATATTTTCGAGGTCTATGGTGAAGCTGCATTCCGCGACGTCGAGGCGCGCGTCATCCAGCGCCTGCTCGAAGAAGGCCCCAAGGTGATCGCCACCGGTGGCGGCGCCTTCATGGCCGAGGCCACGCGCGACCACATCCGCGACCGTGGCATTTCCGTCTGGCTCAAGGCCGATCTCGACACCCTGGTGCTGCGCACTTCGGGACGCTACGACCGGCCGCTGCTGAAGGACACCGACCCGCGCGCCAAGTTGCGCGAACTGATGGACAAGCGCTACCCGGTCTACGGCGAGGCCGATATCGTCGTCGAGACCGGCGGCGAACCGGCCGCGACCACGGCGGCGAGCGTGCTCAAGCAACTGGAGGCGGCGCGATGAACGCCGGCACCGACATGCGCACGGTGCGCGTCGAACTCGGCCAACGCGGCTACGACATCGTCATCGGCGCGGGCGTGCTCGGCCGTGCCGGCGAATTCATCAATCCGCTGCTGGCGTCGCCGCGCGTCCTCACCGTGACCGACGAAAACGTCGCCGAACATTGGCTCGAGCCCTATCGCGCCTCGCTCGCCGCCGCCGGCATCAAGAGCCTCGAGCTGGTGCTGCCGGCCGGCGAACGCACCAAGAGCTTCGAATACCTGGAGCGCGTCGTGCGCTGGCTGCTCGACGCCGGCGTGCAGCGCCGCTCCATGGTCGTGGCGCTCGGCGGCGGCGTCATCGGCGACTTGACCGGTTTCGCCGCAGCCGTGACGCTGCGCGGCCTGCCGTTGGTGCAGATCCCGACGACGCTGCTGGCCCAGGTCGACAGCTCCGTCGGCGGCAAGACCGCCATCGACACGCCCGAGGGCAAGAACCTGGTCGGCGCCTTCCACCAGCCGAGCCTGGTGCTGGCCGATACTAAGGCGCTCGACACCCTGCCCCACCGCCAGGTGATGGCCGGCTACGCCGAGGTGGTGAAGTACGGGCTGCTCGGCGATCACGATTTCTTCGAGTGGTGCGAACGCAACGGCGAAGCCGTCGCCGCTGGCGACGCCGCCGCGCGCGCCTACGCCATCCAGGAATCGTGCGAGGCCAAGGCCGAGATCGTCGCCGAGGACGAACTCGAGGCCGGCCAGCGCGCGCTCCTCAACCTCGGCCACACCTTCGGCCATGCCTTCGAGGCCGAGGCCGGATTCGACGACAAGTTGCTGCACGGCGAGGCGGTCGCCATCGGCATGGTTTCGGCGTTCGAGTTCTCGGCGCGCATCGGCCTCTGCACCGGCCAGGACGTGACCCGGGTGAAGACGCATTTCACGCGCGTCGGCCTGCCGACCGGTCTCGCCGGCATCAAGCAGGCGAATTGGACCGCCGAACGCATACTCCACCACATGGGCCGGGACAAGAAGGCCGAAGCCGGCGGCCTGACCTTCATCCTGACCAAGGGCATCGGCGAGGCCTTCGTCCAGCGCAAGGTCGACGAGGCCGAACTCGCGCGCTACCTGGAAGACCTGCTCGGCGCATGACCACGTCGCTTTTCCAAGCCGCTGTCACCGCGCCGGCCGGCACCGGGCCGACTGGCATTCGGCCGCTTTCACGCTAAACTCCTGGAAACCGCGCCCCCGGGGCCGGTCCTAGCAACGGAGACCATCCATGTTGGAGATCATCGGCGTCATTTTCCTGCTGCTCGTGCTTTCCGCTTTCTTTTCGGGATCGGAAACGGCACTGACCGCCGCGTCCAGGCCAGTCATGCACCACATGGAGCAAAGCGGAAACCGGCGCGCTAAGCTGGTCAACCGTCTGCGCGACGACAACGAACGCCTGATCGGCGCCATCCTGCTCGGCAACAACCTGGTCAACATCCTGGGTTCAGCGCTCGCCACCAGCATCATGATCGACATGTTCGGCGAGGCAGGCATCGCCTATGCGACCCTCGGCATGACGCTGCTGGTATTGATCTTCGCCGAGGTGCTGCCCAAGACCTACGCCATCAATTCCGCCGACAAGATGGCGCTCGCGGTTGCACCGGCGATCAGCGTGCTGGTCGCGGCGCTGTCGCCGTTCACGCTGGCGATCAACGCCATCGTCCGCGCCACGCTCAAGGTCACCGGCGCCAACAAGGGCGCCGGCGAACCGGTGGCGCCGCCGGAAACCGAACTCCGGGGCGCCATCGAACTGCACGAGGGCACCGAGGAGGTCGCCCGCCACGAGCGCGCCATGCTCAGGAGCGTGCTCGACCTCGACGACGTCCAGGTCTCCGAGATCATGACGCACCGCCGCGACGTCACCGCGCTCGATGTCGACACGCCACCGGCCGAACTGGTCCGCCTCGCGGTCGAGAGCCCCTATACCCGCATCCCGATCTGGCAGAACGACATCGACAACGTGGTCGGCGTGCTGCACGCCAAGGCGCTGCTACGGCGCGTCGCCGACGCCAAGGCCGACATCGACAAGCTCGACATCACCAAGCTGGCGACGCCGCCCTGGTTCATTCCCGATCAGACACAGTTGCTCGACCAGTTGCACGCGTTTCGCGAGCGGCGCGAGCATTTCGCGCTGGTCGTCGACGAGTACGGCAGCTTCCTCGGCATCGTCACGCTCGAGGACATCCTCGAGGAGATCGTCGGCGAGATCGACGACGAGCACGACGACCAGGTCTCCGGCGTCGAGCGCGAGGCCGACGGCAGCTTCCTGGTCGACGGCCGGGTCACCATCCGCGACCTCAACCGCGAGTTCGAATGGGGCCTGCCCGACGAGGAAGCGGCGACCATGGCCGGCCTCGTGCTGCACGAGGCCCGGCGCATCCCCGAGGTCGGCCAGCGTTTCATGTTCCACGGCCTGCGCTTCGACATCGTCCAGCGCAAACGCCACCAGATCACCAGAATCCGGGTCACCCCGCCCCGGAAAAAGGCCGCGGACAAGGGTTCCGGCGCCGCCGGCTAAATATTCCTTACCCCAAGGGCGCGGTTTTGTCGTAGCATCTTCGGTTCCTAGTGGCGTAATGCGGATAGAAAGCACTTTTCGTTGAGTGGGGGGACCATGAACCGGAAAATCATTCCAGATATCGTCAAGGCGACGAACATCCTGACCATGCGGCCGGAGGAGAGCGCCGAGGACTGCGCCAAGCAGATGGCGAACAAGAACATCGCCGCCATGATCGTCGTCGACAACGCCGGCCTGATCATCGGCATCGTGACCGAGCGCGACCTCTGCCAGAAGGTGCTGGCCAAGGGCGGCGACGGCACCAAGATCAAGCTCGGCGACATCATGACCGAAAACCCCGACACGCTGTCGCCGGACGACTCCGCCCGCGACGCGCTTGAGCTGATGCAGACGCGCAAGTATCGCCACCTGCCCGTGGTCAAGGGCGGCAAGTGCCAGGCGGTGGTGTCGGTGCGCGATCTCTATTCGGCGGTCAAGGAAGCCCTCGAACAGGACATCCGCGAAACCCAGGCCTTCGTCTTCGGCGACCGTTACGGCGCCTAGCCGGCCTTCACGAAGTCCCGCACGTTCTTTCCGGTGACGAATACCGTGCCGGTGAATGTCGCGAGCACGTCTTCGCCGCGCGTCACCTCGGCGCGGTAGACCGCCGTCTTCGACGAGCGCGACACTAGGTCGGCCCGGGCG
>JAYNJY010000166.1:0-321 GCA_038110665.1 Rhodospirillaceae bacterium
TGTCGAGACGCGCCGCCAGGCCGGAAATGCGGAGCGCCGGACCCGCCGCCTCCCGCTCGGGCCGGGTTTCCGGCTTGGCGCCGCGCGCACTCAGCAGATCGTCCGGCAGCACCGCCGAGACCCGCGTGCCGGAGCCGACGCCGCCCTCTGTGTAGCCCTCGTTGACGAGCATGTCGAAGGCGGAAAGCACGGTGTTGCGCGAGACCCCGAGTTCGGCGGCCAGCCCGCGCGACGACGGCAGCCGCGAGCCAGGCCTGAGCCGGCCGGCCAGGATGGCAAGGCGGATCTGGTCGTAGATCTGGCGGTAGGCGGGCTGCTCCC
>JAYNJY010000166.1:379-1472 GCA_038110665.1 Rhodospirillaceae bacterium
GCTCGACGCTCAACGTCAGCAGCGGGGATTTCGACGGGCGCCGCGCGGACCGTGGCTGGCTGCTCAATAAAATGGCCCTATCAAAAAATCAAAACCGGCACTTCGTGATGGGCCAATAATCGCCCAGCCTGCGACCCGATTCAACTCGCAGTTTCGGGGAAGACATCCCATGACCGATAGCTACGCCCCGACCAAGAAGACCAAGGTGAAACGGCTGTTCAAGCGTGCCGCCTACGACAAGGAGACAGTGCACGGCATTCTCGACGCGGCGCTGCTCTGCCACGTCGGCTACGTCATCGACGGCCAGCCGTTCGTGACGCCGACCATCCACTGGCGCGAGGGCGAGCGCATCTATTGGCACGGCTCGGCCGCAAGCCAGGCGTTGCGCGTGCAGAGGACCGGCGTGCCCGTCTGCGTCACGGTGAGCCTCCTGGACGGCCTGGTGATGGCGCGCTCGGGCTTCCACCACAGCGTCAACTACCGCTCGGTCATGGCGTTCGGCAAGGCGAGCGCGGTCGAGGACCCGGCCACCAAGGAACACCATCTCGACATGCTGATCGAGCGCATCGCGCCCGGCCGAATCAAGGAAATCCGCCCGGTCACCAAGCAGGAGCTCAAGGGCACCACGGTGGTCGGCATGGACCTGAACGAGGTCGTCGCCAAGGTCCGTACCGGCCCGCCGGTCGACGACGAGCCCGATTACGACCTCGACGTCTGGGCCGGCGTGCTGCCGATCCACCAGACGCTCGGCGAGCCGATCCGCGACCCGCGCCTGAAAAAGGGCATCCGCGCGCCGAAATACCTGAAAACGTTCAAGATCGGATGAGGAGACGGCAATGACGGAAGGCGGCGAAACGCTCAGGCTCGAAGACTGCGTAAACGAGGTCTGCCCGTGGTCGGGCAAGCCCGTGCAGCCGGATTCGCTGACCCGCTACCAGGGCCAGGTCGTCGGCTTCTGCAACCCGGGCTGCAAGGACAAGTTCGAGAAGGCCGTCACCATGTTCGATGGCATTCTCGGGAGCGGCTGACGGGCCGCCGCGGAGACCGGCTTGGCCATCTGCGAGCCGCAACCGACGGATTTCGCCGCCTGGTC
>JAYNJY010000166.1:1482-7055 GCA_038110665.1 Rhodospirillaceae bacterium
CACACCGTCTTCTACAGGTTGGATTTCTCTCTCGGCATCTATCGCGGCCTGGACTTACGGAACTCCATCTAACACCCTCTCGACTTTCTGCTAGAGCGACCCGCTGCCGGCCGACCGGCCGCAATGGGACGTGCTGTGGGCGGGCTACAACCTGTTCTACGAGCGCAGCGGCCCGGCCGCCGTGCCGGCCAGCGTCTCCGACCTGCTGTGGCAGCGGTTCCAGGACCCGACCGAACCCGTCTACGCCTTGGTCGCCGAACGCGACGGCGAACTGGTCGGCATCGTGCACTACCTGTTCCATCGCAACACCACGATGGTCGGGCCGGTCTGCTACCTGCAGGATCTGTTCACCGCCGCCGCCGCGCGTGGCCGCGGGGTCGGCCGTGCACTGATCGAGGCGGTCTACGGCCGCGCCGGCGCGGCAGGTTCGCCGCGCGTCTATTGGCACACGCACAAGACCAACGCGACCGCCATGGCGCTCTACGACAAGCTCGCCGATAACTCGGGCTTCGTGGTTTATCGAAAGACCATCGGCTGAGCGGCCGGCCCCAAGCCGGCCGCTGGAATTAGCATTCGTTCGTCCGCGTTTGAACGCGGAACGGATGGGCGTCAAAGGCCTTGTGGTTTTTCGCGGCGATGGAAAAACTGGCGGCGTTAATAATTGATCGCATCGCTGCTTTGACCGCCATGAACAAGTTTCAATTAGCGCAAAGCCTCCACGCGCAAGGACGATTTGACGACGCGGAGGAGGCTTATCGATCAATCCTCGCGGCCTCGCCCAAGAAGGTCGATTGTTTGTACGCCTTAGCCGTTCTTTGTCATCAGCGGGGACGAAGTATCGAGGCGAGCGAGTACTTGTTGCGGGCGATCGGGATTTTGCCAAATGAAGCCGCACTTCATCATGGTTTGGGTTCTGTTCTGGCCGATTTCGGCAAGTTTGACGACGCGCTACGGAGTTATCGTCAAGCCGTTCGGCTGCAACCGAAGGTGGCCGGTTACCATAACGATTTGGGAGCCGCTCTCGCCAATGTCAGACGTTTGGAAGAGGCTCGGAATCATTTCAAAGCCGCCATTGAATTGGATCGGGGCTTTGCCGCAGCCTTAGATGGTTTGGGGTTCGTAAACACAATCTCAACGACTCGCCTGGAGCCGTTGAAGCTTTCGAACAAGCGATTGGCGTCGATCCGGACGCGACCGACGCGCACGAATTTGGCCATGTCCTATATCGCATGCGGCCGCTACGAAGATGCCTTAGCGCAATTCTCCATAAAAATTGACAAGGTGCGCGGCGGCGATATTTCCCGACCCTTAACGGATGAATTCCGCCTTATTACTAAGCCCAAAATCACGCATGATATCGAGCAACTGCGCTATCTTGATGCGCGGCACGGAAGTTCCGACGGGCGCTTCGGACGCCATGCGAAGGTCTACCAGGACATCGAGCGAGAAATCGACTGGGGCTCCGAGCCATTCAAGGTTTCGCTGACCGACGAGCAATATCAAAGGGTTCAAGAAACCTATAATCGCGCATTTCATGTCGTCGATGCCCCATCCATCCATGGCGGCGCGCTAAACCCAAATTTGGATACGGCAGCCATTACACGCCAATATTTCGGAACCGGTCCAGGGGTCTGTTATTTCGACGAATTGTTGAAACCGGAGGCCCTAAGGAGCCTTTGGCGCTTTCTAATGGAGAGCACGATCTGGTTTCACATCGAGCATCCCGAAGGTTATGTCGGCGCGTATGTGGACGATGGCCTGGCCTGTCCGCTGCTCTTGCAAATTGCTTCGAACTTGCGAGCGGCCCTATCGGAGATATTCGGAGACCGTCAACTGAAACAGCTGTGGGCCTACAAATACAGCAGCACGCTGACAGGTATCAATTTGCATGCCGATGACGCGGCCGTGAATGTCAATTTTTGGATTTCGCCGGACTCAGCGAATCTCAATCCTGAGCGCGGCGGTCTTATCGTTTACTTTTCGGAAGCCCCGAAAGACTGGGAAAAAAAATCTGTACGACACGATTCAAGAAAGCGCCGAAGCCATTCGCGCGTATTTAAAAAAGTCCGGGGCCGACAGCAAAATGGTAATTCCGTACAAAGAAAACCGGGCTGGAATTTTCAACTCCGATCTGTTTCACGAGACCGATGAATTCGCTTTTAAGTCCGGTTATGAAAACAGACGGATCAACGTCACAATGTTGTTCGGCCAACGGACAGACTAGAGCCACCTTTGGTCGAGAATAGCCGCCGGCGCGGTTCCCGCCTGTCGTCCGAAAAAGGGGTTCAACCCAGCCCCTACCCCTTCTTCGCCAGCACCAGCTGCGTTTGCGACACCACCGCCGCCGTCTTGCCGTCCTCGCGGCGGACGGTGGTCTGCCACACCATGGTGGTACGGCCGCGATGGATCGCGCGGCATTCGGCCAGCGCCTTCTGGCCCGCCGGGATGGCGGAAATGAAGTTGGTCTTGCTCTCGATCGTGGTGGTGTAGAAACCCTCGGCCAGGTTCAGGCCGGTCGCCAGGCCGCCCAGGTTGTCGGCCAGCGACATTAGCGCGCCACCGTGCATGATGCCGTTCCGGTTGCAGAGTTCGGGGCGCACTTCGAGCTCGGCCCGGACCACTTCGGTCGTCGCCTCGGTCAGCACGATGCCAAGGTAATCGGCAAAGGGCATCGCTACGCCACGCAGTCTCTCGAGATGATCGTCGGTCACCGATCGTTCCTGGATTTTCGTTTTATTGGAGTCGCTTACGATTCCAACTTGAGATTTCGCAGCAACTCGTGCGCCGCCGCCGCAGGATCGATTTCACGCGCCGCGGTCTTCTCCATGAGCGGTCCGAGCGATCCCTTGCGGCCGGCCTCGATGCGGTCGCGGACGATGTCCTGGGCGGTCTTGAGCACGCGCATCTCGGCGATCTTGCGCCGGCGCTTGTCGAGCTCACCGGACGCATGCAGGTGCTCGCCGTGGGCTTCGATGGCACTGATCAGCTTGTCGATGCCCTCGCCGGTCTCGGCGCTGGTCGGGAGCACCGGCACCGTCCAGGCGGTCGGCCCCCGGCCCGCGAGGCCGAGCCCCAGCATCGCCTTCAAGTCGCCGACGGTCTTCTGGGCGTCGGGTCGGTCGGCCTTGGAGACCACGTGCACGTCGGCGATTTCCAGTACGCCCGCCTTGATCGCCTGGATGCCGTCGCCCAATCCCGGTGCGGAAACCACGATCACGGTATGCGCGGCGGTGGCGATATCGACCTCGTCCTGGCCAACGCCGACGGTCTCGATCAGGACCACGTCATAGCCGGCCGCGTCCAGGATATCGGCGGTGTCGAGCGCGGCGCGGGCCAAGCCGCCCAGGGAGCCACGCGTCGCGAGCGAGCGAATGAAGACGCCGTCGTCGGTGGCGAGATCGCCCATGCGCACGCGGTCGCCGAGGATGGCGCCGCCGGAGAACGGGCTGGAGGGGTCGACGGCGACGATGCCGACGCGCCGCCCGGACTTGCGCAGCGCCAGCGTCATGGCGCGCACCAGGGTCGACTTGCCGCTGCCGGGAACGCCGGTGAGGCCGACGACTTGCGCCTTGCCGGCGTGGGTATAGATGCCGGCGATCTGCTTCCTGTGTTCGGCGCGGGTCGATTCCGCGTAGGACATCATGCGTGCCACCGCGCGGGTCTCGCCCGCCAGCACGCGTTTCAGCAGGTCATCGGCAACGATAGCGTTCATTCGGCGGCGTCCCTATCAAGTCCTGGCATCATCTGGCGGATATCGAGCCCGGCATCGCGGTATTCGCCACCCAACTCGACGTAGCCCGGCCCGATGCGGTTGATCATGGCGACGTCGCTTTCCGAGACCTTGCGGATGAAGCGCGCCGGCGAGCCGCCCCACATCTCGCCCGCCTTGACGCGCTTGCCCGGCGTCACCAGGGCGCCGGCAGCGACGAGCGCGCCGGTCTCGACGACCGAGCCGTCCATGACGGTGGCATGCATGCCGACCATGCAGCCGTCCTCCAGCGTACAGGCATGGATCAGCGCCATGTGGCCGATGGTGACGCCGTCGCCGATGTAGGTGCCGTAGCGGTTCCGCGCCACGTGCACCACGGTGCCGTCCTGAATGTTGGTGTCCTTGCCGATGCGAATCTCGTGGATGTCGCCGCGCAGCACGCAGTGATACCAGATGTTCGAGCGCGCGCCGATCTCGACGTCGCCGATGATCACCGCCGTCGACGCGATGAAGACGTCGTCGGCGATCTTCGGCGTCAGACCGCGCACGGATAGAATATTGCCGATCATCAAGCGTTCTCCAGCCAGGCCCGCATGGCGGCGGCGGCGGCGCCAGGGCGCTCCAACGTGGCGAGATGCCCGCAATGCTCGACCACCTTGAGCCGGGCGCCCGGAATGCCGGCCGCGATCTCCTGGTGCAACTCGGGCGGCGTGAGCATGTCCTCGCGCCCGCAGAGCACCAGCGTCGGGCACTTGATGGCGGCGAGGTTCGGCCGCTGGTCGCGACGCTGGATGATTGCGCGCTGCTGGCGCACGTAGGCGTCGGCGCCGACATTGGCCGCCGATCCCCGGATGGTGTCGAGGAGCGCGGTCTCGGCGAGCCGGTCCGGATGCAGGAAGCTCGGAATGTGGTCCTCGATCACGCCGGCGAAACCGTCGGCGCCGGAAAGCGCGCGCGCCGCCAGCGCCTCGCGGATGGCGATGCGCTCGGGCGACTCGGGCCGGGCCGAAGTATCGAGCAGCGCCAGGCTTTGGACCCGGTCCGGATCGAGGCGCATGACCTCGAAGGCGATATAGCCACCCATGGAAAGACCGGCGAGCGAGAACCGTTCGGGCGCCGAATCCAACAGCCTGACGGCCATGTTGGTGAGATTGCCGTCGCGCCGCGTCTCCGCGACGGTGCATTCGGCGATGTCGGCCAGCGCCTGCATCTGCGGCGCCCAGAGCGCCTCGTCGCAGAGCAGGCCCGGCACCAGGATCAACGGCGACTTGTCGGCCATGAGCGTCTCCGGGGAATGAACGGCGTCAACGTTAGCCCGCCCCGTCCCCGCCGCCAAGAGCACGAAGGCCAGGGAAACCTTGGAAAATCGCCGAGGCTGTCATTGACATGAGAGGTTAAAACCCTAATATCCCCCGCAAGATGCGATTTGCACCGGCATTGCGCCGCCATTGCGGCATGGAAACGCCCCGGTATTCATGACCTTTTCCGACCTTGGACTGAGCGAAGACCTTCTGCGCGCCATCTCCGACGCGGGTTATACCGAACCCACGCCGATCCAGGCGCAGGCCATCCCCTACGTGCTGATGGGCCGCGACATCTGCGGCTGCGCCCAGACCGGCACCGGCAAGACGGCGTCGTTCACGCTGCCGATGATCGACATCCTGGCGTCGGGCCGTGGCAAGGCGCGGATGCCGCGTTCGCTGATCCTCGAGCCGACGCGCGAACTCGCCGCCCAGGTCGCCGAGAGCTTCGACACCTATGGCAAGTACCACAAGCTGAACAAGGCGCTGTTGATCGGCGGCGAGAACCTCTCCGACCAGGCCAAGGTGCTGAACCGCGGCGTCGACGTGCTGATCGCGACGCC
>JAYNJY010000167.1:0-5522 GCA_038110665.1 Rhodospirillaceae bacterium
CCGAAGGCCGTCTGATGGTCATGGTGATCGCGCCGAAATGACCTGGGCGCCACGCTTGGCCTGACCCGGGAAACTTCATTGTCGGACGCCAATTCTGTCATCGTCGTCGGCGCCGGCATCGTCGGCACGGCGACGGCGCTCAACCTGCAACGGCGCGGCCGGCCGGTAACGCTCGTCGATCGCGCCGAGCCGGGCGAGGGCACGTCCTACGGCTCCGGCGCCATCCTGGTACCGAGTTCGATCATCCCGGTGACCACGCCGGGACTGATCGGCAAGCTCCCGTCCATGCTGTCCGATCCGCTCGGGCCGGTCTACATGCGCTGGTCCTACCTGCCGCGCATGCTGCCTTGGCTGATGCGCTACCTCGCCCAGACCAAGCCCGAACGCGTCCGCCACGTCGCCCGGCACATGGCGCCGATGGTCGCCGACAGCCTGGACGAGCATCGCGCGCTGGCGGCAGGCACCGCGGCAGAACGCTACATTCACTCCCTCCCCTATGCCTTCGTCTTCAAGAGCCGCGCCGCTTTCGAGGCCGATCCCTTCGCCTGGGATTTGCGCCGCGAGAACGGCATTTCTTGGCGCACCCTGGAAGGCGACGCGGTGGCCGAAGCCGAACCCGCGCTTAGCCAGGATTACCGCTTCCTCGCCATCTTCGACGACCAGCACGGCCTGATCGACGCGCCCGGCGACTACATCAAGGCGCTGGCCGGCGCGCTCGCGGCCGGCGGCGGTGAAATCGTCAGCGCCGAGGTCAAAGGCTTCCTGCGCGACGGCAACCGCATCACCGGCATCGAGACCGACCGGGGCCGGCATGAGGCGGAAACCACCGTGATCGCCGCCGGCGCGTGGTCGGCACGGCTGCTCACGACGCTCGGGCTCGACATCCCGATGGAGACCGAACGCGGTTACCATCTCGACCTGCTCGACCCCAGCATGAAGCCGAACATGGCGATGATGATCGCCGACGGGAAATTCGTCTGCTCGCCGATGCCGTCCAGGCTGCGCATCGCCGGCCTGGTCGAGTTCGGCGGCCTCGACGCCGGCCCGAGCGCGGCGCCCGTCAATACGCTGAAGACGCGCCTGGCGCGGGTCTTCCCCAGCTTGACCTACGGCGAGATGAAGCCCTGGCTCGGCCACCGGCCGGCGCCCGTGGACAGTTTGCCGATCCTGGGGCCGATCCGGGGCCTCGACGGTCTCGTCTGCGCCTTCGGCCATCACCACGTCGGCCTCACCTCGGGCCCGCGAACCGCACGGCTGATCGCCGACATGGTCGCCGGCCGCCAACCCAACATCGATCTCTCGCCCTATTCGCCCGGACGCTTCACGAAACGCGACTAAGACGTTCGACTACTCGGCGTGATGGAGAACGGCGG
Source organism: Rhodospirillaceae bacterium (assembly GCA_038110665.1). Taxonomy (GTDB): domain Bacteria; phylum Pseudomonadota; class Alphaproteobacteria; order Rhodospirillales; family Casp-alpha2; genus TMED8. The sequence goes on from JAYNJY010000167.1 coordinate 1,374, forward strand.
TGCCGGCATGCGCCGGGGCGCGTCCGCGCACCAGCGTGTAGACCGACGGGATCACGAACAGCGTGAAGAAGGTGCCGACCAAAAGGCCGCCGACGATGACCCAGCCGATGTCGTGGCGCGACACCGCGCCGGCGCCGGTGGCGAACGCCAGCGGCACGGCGCCCAGCACCATGGCGCCGGTCGTCATCAGGATCGGGCGGAGCCGCATGACCGCCGCCTCCATCACCGCCTCGCGCACCGATTTTCCGTCCTCGATCATCTGGTTCGAAAACTCGACGATCAGGATGCCGTGTTTGGTGATCAGGCCTATGAGTGTTACCAGGCCGACCTGACTGTAGATGTTGAGCGTGCCGCCGGCGAGATAGAGTGCCAACAGGCCGCCGGTGATCGAGAGCGGCACGGTGAGCATGATGACGAGCGGATCGATGAAGCTCTCGAACTGGGCCGCCAGCACCAGGTAGATGAAGGCCAGCGCCAGAAAGAAGGTGACGTAGATGTCGGCGCTCGAGGTCTTGAAGTCGCGCGATTGGCCGGCCCAGTCGACCTGCGCGGTCGCCGGCAGCACCGCCTTGGCCGCCCTCTCGAGCGCATCGAGCGCCTCGCCGAGGGTGTGGCCCGGCGCCAGCGTCGCGGAAATGGTCGCGGCGCGCAGCTGGTCGAAGTGGTTGAGTTCGCGCGGCGCCACGGTTTCCTCGATCCTCACCAGGTTGGAAAGCGGGATCATCTTGCGGGCGCTGTCTCGAACATGGATGCGGCGCAGATCGTCCGGATTGGTCCGGTCGATATCGGAAACCTGGACAATGACGTCGTACTGCTTGCCCTCGCGCTTGAAGCGCGTCACCTGGCGGCCACCGAGCAGCGTCTCCAGGGTGCGGCCGAGGGTCTCAATCGGCACGCCGATGTCGGCGGCCTTGTCGCGATCGACTGAGACGCGAATCTGCGGCTTATTGAGCTTGAGGTCGCTCTCGACGTTGATCAGGCTGGGTTCGCCGAAAATCTTGTCGATCACCGCCTCCGACATGGCCTGCAGTTGTTCGTACGGCTGCGAGGTCAGGATCACCATCTCGACCGGCTTCGAGCGCACGCTCTGGCCCAACGGCGCGGGCAGGATCGGGAACGCCAAGACGCCGGGCACCCCCATGAACTGCGGCATCAGCTGGCCCTGGACGTCCTTGGCGGTAACCTTGCGCTCCGACCAGGGCTTGAGCCCGGAGAAGGCGATGCCGCGGGACACCGTCGGGAAACCGGCGATCACGAAGTAACGCACCAGGTTCTCGTTCTTGGAAAGAATGTCCTCGATCTGCTTGTTGTAGGAGTCCGTGAAGCCGATGGTCGCCGACTCGGGCGCCACCACGATGCCGACGACGACGCCCTGGTCCTCGTAGGGCGCGAGTTCCTTCTTCAGGTTGGCGAAGATGAAATAGCTCGACCCGGCAACGGCGAGCCCGACCAGCAACACGACGGCGCGATGGTTGAGCGCAAGGCCGAGCACCGCCCGGTATCCGGCGATCAAGCCGCGCATGCCGGCCTCGAACGCCATGTAGACGCGGCCGTGCGAGGTGTCGTGGCGCAGCAGCTTCGAGCACATCATCGGCGACAGCGTCAGCGCCACGAAGCCTGACACCAGCACGGCACCGGCCAAGGCCCAGGCGAATTCCGTGAACAGCCGGCCGGTCTTGCCAGTCATGAAGCCGATCGGCAGGTAGACGGCGGCGAGGGTCAGCGTCATGGCGACGACGGCGAAGCCGATCTCCTGCGAGCCGAGGAACGCCGCCTCGCGCCGGGGCATGCCTTCCTCGACGTGGCGGAAGATGTTTTCCAGCATGACAATGGCGTCGTCGACGACCAGGCCGATGGCGAGCACCAGGGAGAGCAGCGTCAGCGTGTTGATGGAAAAGCCGGCGAAGAACATCAGCGCGAAGGTGCCGACGATGGAGACCGGAATGGTCACCAGCGGGATCAGCGTGGCGCGGATCGAGCGCAGGAACACGAAGATGATCAGTACCACCAGCAGCACGGCCTCGCCGATGGTCTTGAACACGTTCTTGAGGCTCTCCTCGATGAACAGCGACTTGTCGTAGGCGACGCGCACGGCCATGCCTTCGGGCAGGCCGCCGATAACGCGCGGCAGCACTTCGCGCACCGCCTTGGAAACCTCGAGCGGGTTGGCCGTCGCCTGCTTGACAACGCCGAGCGCGATCGTCGATTGGCCGTTGAAGCGTGCGATGCGGCGCTCGTCAAGCGGTCCGAGTTCGGCGCGACCGACGTCGGAGAGACGCACCAGGTAGCCGTTGACGTCGGCCAGAATCAGGTTCTCGAACTGCGGGACGGTGCGGAGATCGGTTTCCGAAAGCACGGTGAACTCAGCCTTGACGCTTTCGATGCGGCCGGCCGGTACCTCGACGTTCTGGCGCCTGAGCGCGCCCTCGACGTCCTGCGGTGTCAGCTTGTATGCAGCGAGCCGCTCGGGATCGAGCCAGATCCGCATGGAATAGCGGCGCTCGCCGAAGATGCGCACCTCGGCGGCACCGGGCAAGGTCTGCAACTGATCCTTCACATAGCGGTCGGCGTAATCGGAAATTTCCAACGCCGAATGGCGGTCCGAATAGAACGCCAGATACATGATCGGTTGGGCGTCGGCCTCGACCTTCTGGATCACCGGTTCGTCGATCTCGCTCGGCAGCTTGCCGCGCACCCGGCTGACGCGGTCGCGCACGTCCGCCGCCGCGCCGTCGGGATCGCGGTTGAGCTTGAAGTTGATGGTGATCTGGCTGTCTTCCTGGCGGTTGACCGAGGTCATGAAGTCGATGCCCTCGATGCCGGCGAGCGACTCCTCCAGGACCTGCGTCACCTGGGCCTCGACGATCTCGGCGCTGGCGCCTTTGTAGGTGGTGGTCACGTTGACCACGGGCGTATCCACGTTGGGGTACTCACGCACCGGGATGCGGTCGTAGGAGACGATGCCGACGAGCACGATCACCAGGCTCATCACCGTGGCGAACACCGGGCGGCGGATCGATACGTGGGAGAGCTTCATGGCGTCACTGCCCCGGCGGCAAGATGCCGCCGCCTCACGACTTGGCCGGCTTGGGAGCGACCGGCAGCACCTTCACCGGCGCGCCTTCGCGCAGCTTGATGTGACCGGCGGAAACCACCACATCGCCTTCCTTGAGGCCGGAAACGACCTCGACCTTGCCGGCACGCCGGATGCCGGTGGCGATCTTGGTGAGCTTGGCCTTGGCATCGACGACCGTGAACACCAACCAGCCATCGCCGCGCGCGAACACGGCCTGTTCGGGAATGACTATGGCGCGCGGACGGACCTGGGTGATCAGGCGGACGCGCGCGAACAGGCCCGGTTTCAGCTTGCCGCTCGGATTGGCGATGCGCGCGCGCAGCGCCAACGTGCGACCCTGCTGGTCGACCTGCGGCGCGACCGCATAGACCTCGCCGGCGAAGGTTTCGTCGGGAAAGGCATCGACGGCGACGCTGAGCGACTGGCCGACCTTGACCGCCGACAGGAAGCGTTCGGGGATCGAGAAATCGACCTTGATCGGATCGGCGTTGACCAGATCGACGATGTCCTGCCCCGGCGACACGTAGGCGCCGACGCTGACCAGCCTGAGCCCGATGGTGCCGGCGAACGGCGCCTTGATCTGCGTCTTGGCGAGGCGCGTGCGGGCCAGCTCCAGATTGGCGCGGTCGGATTCGAGTTTGGCCTGGGCCTCGTCGCGCGCGCGCGTTGAGGCGGCATCGCGCCGGAACAGCTCCTGGGCGCGGTCGAAGTTGCGTTTGGAGAGCGTCAGCGCGGTGTTGGCCTGGGCGAGTTCGGCCTGATAGGCGGTATCGTCGATACGAACCAGCACGGCGCCCTTCTCGACGCGGGCACCTTCCTCAAACAGGAACTGGGTGATGCGCCCGGCGATTTCCGGGCGGATGACCACCTGCTCGTTGGCGCGGAGGCTGCCGATCGCCTTGACCTCGTCCTCGACAGCGCTGATCTCCACCGGCGCCGCCTCTACGGCGACGGGCGGGCGTCCGCCCCCTGCCGCCTGGGTGGCGGGCGGGGCGGGCGGCGGGGGGGGGCGGCTCCGGGGGGCGACGCGGGGTCGCTGCGGCTGCCGCGGGGGGGGGGGGGGGGGGGGGCGG
>JAYNJY010000167.1:5532-7042 GCA_038110665.1 Rhodospirillaceae bacterium
GGCCTCGACGGCGACGGGCGGACGCCCGCCGCCAGCCTTCTTGGCGTCCTGGGCGGGCGCCGGCGCGGCGAGCATCCAGGCGGCAACGCCGGCAAGCAGCGCCAACCCCGCCGTTGCGGCGAGGCGACGGCGACAAAATCGTACCGTCGGCATTTTCGTGCGGGCCTTTCGGGTCACTAAAGGGGGAAGCTTCGGTGACTCATTGCACTCATGGCCCGCCGCGTCAATGTCAGGGCCGGTGAAGATCGATGAACATTGCGTGACCGCCTAGATGTCCTCGGCCACCATCTTGATGGCGCCACAAGGACACTCGGCGGCACACATGCCGCAGCCCTTGCAGTAGTCGAACTTGAACTTGAAGCGGTTGCCCAGGCCGAGCTTCTCGACCGCGTTGTCGGGACAGATGCCGTAGCAGTTGTCGCGTTCGAAACAATTGCCGCAACTCAGGTAACGGAGCGCCTCAAACAACCCGGGCGCGCTGCTGGTGGCGCTACACGGTCGCTTCCTGGTGGCACGGCTCGGCCGCCGGCTCAGCGGGCTCGCCATCCACTTCAACTACTGGTTCTACGTCTGGACCAACCTGGTGCTCAAATACGCCGATTTGCGGCGCGCCGACTTCGCGCTGCATGGCGTCGGGCCGGACTTCGACTACGGCAAGCTGGTCAACGACACGGACGGCGAAAATGCGCCGGCGCCGCGCGCCGCCGGCGACAACAAGGACGCCCACCAGCGGCGCTATACCGACCGCGCGCTCCGGCAGTTGGCGGAAACCTGCGCCAAGGCCTGAAACCCCGCCCCCGGACGCCTCGCAACGCCGCTTGCCAAGCCGGCGCGACGACGCTATAACCCGTGCTCCCCGGATGACCGCGGCTAAAAGGGCATGCCCAGGCATCCGAACTGGAACCTCAAGATCAGAGGAGACCGAAATGCCCAAACTGAAAACGAAGTCGGGCGCCAAGAAGCGCTTCCGGCTGACCGGTACTGGCAAGGTCCGTGCCGGCGTGGCCTACAAACGCCACAACCTGCGCAAGCGCAGCCAGAAAATGAAGCGTCACGCCCGCGGCACCATGGTCCTGACCGACCAGGACGCGCGTCTCGTCAAATCCTACATGCCTTACGCCTGAGCGACGGGAGGAGATAGACCATGTCACGCGTCACACGCGCCGTCCCCCGTAACGCCAAGCACAAGAAGCTTTTCAAGCTTGCCAAGGGCTACCGGGGCCGGGCCAAGAACAACCTCCGCATCACCATCGAGCGCGTCGAGAAGGGCCTGCAGTACGCCTATCGCGACCGCCGCGCCAAGAAGCGCACCTTCCGGGCGTTGTGGATCCAGCGCATCAATGCCGGTGCGCGCGAGCACGGCCTCACCTACTCGCAGTTCATGAACGGGCTGATCAAAGCCGGCGTCGAACTCGACCGCAAGGTCCTGGCCGACATCGCGCTAAAGGAACCCGCCGCGTTTAAGGGCTTGGTAGATCAGGCACAGGCCGCTCTCGCCAAGACCGCTTGA
>JAYNJY010000168.1:0-6101 GCA_038110665.1 Rhodospirillaceae bacterium
GGTGAAGATCGGCTTGGTCAGGCCGATGATCCAGACCGGGCTGGCGAGCAGCCCGACGCGGAAGACGAGCGCGCCGGTAAGGCCGATCATCCGCGCTCTGGCCTGCTGTTCGGCCGGCAGCCTAGCGACGACGATGGAGAGGAAGATGACGTTGTCGATGCCGAGCACGATCTCAAGCGCGGTCAGCGTCAACAGGCTTGCCCAGGTTTGTGGGTAGGTCAGGTCCATGTCGGTAAATCCCATCTTTCCGGCGGGCGGTGTCGCCTCCGCCGGTCTCCGTACTCCGAGCCGGAGTATGCCGCAAAATCGGCTGATAACTTAAGCCCACTGATGCTCCGGACCCGTTCATCACTGCGGGAAGCGGCGGCGCGCCTACATCAGCCCGCGCCGGATCAGATTTAGGCCGATGATCAGCAGAAGCCCGCTCATCACCTTGCGGAACAGGCACTGATTGATGAAGCGCCTCGCGTATTCGCCGAGCATGGTGCCAAGCAGCGCCGGTATGCAGGCGTAGAGCGAGATCGGCAGCGTTTCCGCGTTCAAGACGCCGTTCCGCCAGTAGCCAAAGGTCAGCGGGATGACGCCGAGCGACCAGATGAAGCCGACGGTCCGCACGAACTCGTCCTTGTCGAGCCGCAGCAAGACCAGAAAGATCACCATCGGCGGCCCCCAAATGGTCGTCAGCCCGCCGAGCGCGCCGCCCAACAGGCCGGCCAGCGGCCCGGCCCAGCGCTCCGTCGCCGGCGACAGCGGCTCGCCTTGCGGGCGCCAAATGTTGAGTACTGAGAACAGCACCAGCACGCCGCCCAGGATGGCGAACAGCATTTTGGTGTTGAGCCCGGCCATGACACGGGCGAAGATCAGCATTGTCACCATGAAACACGCGATCATCGGCCAGAACCGCCGAAGCGGCCGGAAGAAATCCTCGGCGCGGATGGTCTGCCAGAGATTGGTGACGACCGCCGGCATGATCAGCGACGCCAGCGCCAGCCTGGGCTCCAGCGTCGACGCCATGATGGCGACGGCGAAGATCGGCATGCCGACGGCGGTCACCCCTTTGGCGAAGCCGCCGAACAGGAAGGCGACCGCGACAATGGCGAGAACCGTGAGATCGTAGGCGAACACTTGGGTGGGCCGCCGCCGACCCGCCGCCCTTTAAGAGCAGCAGGTCTTGGTGTGCAGATGCGGATGGCCGACGCAGTTGCCTTCCCAGAGCCCGGCGTCGTCGTTGCAGAAGCGCTCCTCACCGCCGACCATCGACGTGAACAGATGATGCCAACTGCGGCAGACGTCGAGTTCGGTCTTCACCCACGACAGCGGGTCGTTGGCGTAGTGGCGCCAGTAGTCGCCCGGCACGTTGATGCCCGGTACCGCCGGAATCCAGCTTTCCTCGAGCCACAGCATGGGATCGTGGTGCTTGCCGTGCTTCTGCGCCAGCTTCCGGATTTCCGGATCGTCGAGGGCCAAGAGGCGGCCGTCGTCGATGACCGGCTCGTTGTCGGCCATGTAGGTCGGGAAGTAGAGGTGCAGGTGCCAATGCCCGACCTTGAGGCCTTCGCGCGCCGCGCGGCGTTCGTCCATCGACGAGATGATGGTGCCGAAGCCAATATGGATGACGCCCGAGCGCACGCGCTCGTAGAGACAGTTGACGAAGCCCGACGGGAAATCCTTGCGCGGCCGATGGATGTGCGGGTTGGTGCCGATCGAAGCTTCCCACCAGTGCATGATGCCGGGTCCGGGCATGCCGGGATACTGCTGGTCGGCGGTATCAGCCATGAGCTTGCGTAGCTTGTCGCCGAACTCGCCGCCTTCGTTGATCTGCACGACCTTCGAGTCGCGGATGATCAGCTGGGTCCAGTCGACCGGCGCGATGTGGTTGGTGGTGCCGGCGATGACGCCGTTGCCGTCTTCCTTGCCGGGCAGGAAAATCCACGGCCGGCCGGTGATGTGGCCGGGTAGGTAGGTCTTGGCGAAGTGCGGATTGTCCGACCAGGTCTGGTTGATCAGGTCCCAGTTGTAGTTCTCGCGGTTGCGGTCGTAGTACTCGGCGTGATTGGTGAATTCGATGTCGGTGCCTTCCGGGTCGGTGATTCGCACGCGCTTGGCGTTGCGCACCCGCTTCCAGGTCCACTCGTCGATCGCCTTCAAGAGTTCATAGGGCATGGCATGCGCCGGCGACGCCAGGATCTCCGGCGTGATGAACGGCATCCGTTGAATCTTGACGAAATCGTCGACCAGGATCGGGCCGCCGTAGCCCCACAGCAGCTTGTCGTAGTTCTGGTCCTTGGCGATCTTGTCCCACTGGTCCATCCACTCAGCCAGTTCCTTGGTCCGGTAGAGGTAGTAGTCGACCTCGTCGGCGCCGACCCACTGCGGGATCGGGCCCTTCTCGACGCGCATGATCTCGTACTTGCAGCCGTACTTCTCGAGGATCTTCTTGCAGGCGTCGACCACCATCTCGTCGTGCCAGTTATCGACGCGGAGCAGCACCCGCTCGCCCGGCTGCAGGTCCCAGCAGGCATGGAGGCCCTGGTTGTAGGGTCGCTTGGCGACCTGTTCCAGGTACGGCACCAGGGCGTCGGCGCTACCGACCTCGATGTAGGGCGGGCAACGCGGCTTGCGCTTACCGAGCAGCGGCGGCGCGTCATAGTGCGGCTTGGCGGCGTGGTGCGGCTTGTCGATGATGTTCATTCTGGCCTCCCCTGGCGGACGGCTGGAAACGTCGGCACGCAATTGAAGCATCACCGGGCCAATCTGGCAACGCGGTTGCACGCGTCACGGGCGACACATCAACATTCGGTGAGGGGACCGGTTCGCCGTTCTCGCGGCTCGCCCCGGGCGGTATCATTCGGGCCAAAAGGAGTTCCATGCCATGCCCATTCGCAAGCCGACCGCCGTTTTGACCGCAGTCTTGATCGCATTAGCCGGCGTGGCGCCCGTCCGCGCCGCCGGGACCGACACGCCGACGGTTGTCAAAGAGAGCCCGCTGGCGCAAGCCAAGAAGCTGGTCGACGCCAAAGACTACGGCGCCGCCGTGCCGCTGCTTTGGAAGATCGTCGCGGCCGAGCCCGGCAACGCCAACGCCAACGCCTTCAACTGGCTCGGCTACAGCCTGCGCAAGGGCGGCGACTTCGCGGCCGCCGAGACCGCCTATGGCAAGGCGCTCGCCATCGATCCGGCACATAAGGGCGCGCTCGAATACCTGGGCGAGCTTTACGTCGAGACCAAGCGCCCGGAGAAGGCGCGCGAATTGCTGGCCCGGCTGCAGGCCGTATGTCCGGGCGGCTGCGAGGAACTGGACGACCTCAAGAAGGCGCTCGGCGCCGGCAATTGAGCCGGCGACCGCCGCTGGCGAGCGTTGACAATCCGCCTGTCTCCGCCATCGTGGCGGTGGGAGGGTTCGCCGATGGCCGCAACGCCCGAAACGCTGCCGTTTAGCCTGGCGGAATACGCCGAGCGCGCCGACAAGGTTCAGCGCGCCATGGCGGCGAGCGGCATCGAACTCCTCGTCGTCACCGACCCCTCCAACATGGCCTGGCTGACCGGCTACGACGGTTGGTCGTTCTACACCCACCAATGCGTGCTGCTCGGCCTCGAGGGCGCGCCCATCTGGTGGGGCCGAGCCATGGATGCGGCCGGCGCCAGGCGCTCGGTCTACATGGCGGACGAACGCATCCGGGGCTATGCCGACCACTACGTCATGAACCCGCCGCTGCATGCCATGGATGACCTGGCCGCCTTCATTGCCGAGCTCGGTTTCGCAAAGGCGGCGATCGGCGTCGAGATGGAGAACTACTATTACTCCGCCGCCGCCCACGCGACGCTCGTGGCGGGCCTCGCTGAGGCTCGCTTCCAGGACGCCACCGGGCTGGTCAACTGGCAGCGCGCGGTAAAATCCGAAACCGAAATCGAATTCATGCGCCGCGCCGGACGCGTGGTCGAGAAGATGCACGAACGCATCCTGGAGAAAGTCGAGCCGGGCATTCGCAAGAACGAACTGGTCGCCGAGATCCTGCACGCCGGCGCCTTCGGCACCGAGGAATTCGGCGGCGACTATCCGGCGATCGTGCCGATGCTGCCGTCCGGCGCCGATGCCAGCGCCGCGCACCTGACCTGGGACGACAAGCCGATGCGCGGCGGCGAGGCGACCTTCTTCGAGATCGCAGGGGCGTATAGGCGATATCACTGTCCGCTCTGCCGCACGGTGTTCCTCGGCAAACCGCCGGCGGCGCTGCTGGAGGCCGAGAAGGCGGTGCTGGAAGGGCTCGATGCCGGGCTCGAAAAGGCTCGCGCCGGCAACACCTGCGAGGACGTCGCCGGCGCCTTCTTCGCCGTGCTCAGGAAGCACGGCATCGAGAAGAATTCGCGCACCGGTTATCCCATCGGCTTGAGCTATCCGCCCGACTGGGGCGAGCGCACCATGAGCTTCCGCATGGGCGACAAATCGGTGCTGCACAAGAACATGACCTTCCATTTCATGACCGGGCTCTGGATGGAGGAGTGGGGGCTCGAGATCACCGAAAGCATCGTCATCACCGACGGCCGGCCCGAGTTCCTCGCGAACGTGCCGCGCAAGCTCTTCGTCAAGGATTGAGGCCGATGAATGCGCCGAAAAATCCCATCGCCGCCAACGTCGATTTCGACGCAGACGGCAAACAGCACGGATTCCTCAAGCTGCCGCATTCGACCGACGCGTCGGCCTGGGGCGCGGTGATGATCCCGATCTTGGTGGCGAAGCGGGGCGAGGGCCCGACAGCGCTGCTGAGCGGCGCCAACCACGGCGACGAGTACGAGGGGCCGTTGGCACTGCTGGACCTCGCGCGCCACCTCGACATCGCCCTAGTCACCGGACGCATCATCGCGGTGCCGTTCATGAACCAGCCTGCCTTCGCCGCCGGTCGGCGCACCTCGCCCTTGGACGGCGGCAACATGAACCGCATCTTTCCGGGCTGTGCCAAGGGCACGCCGACGGAAAAGATCGCCGACTATTTTCAATCCCAACTGCTGCCCATGGCCGACACCGTGCTCGACATCCATTCCGGCGGGCGCACGCTCGAATTCCTGCCCTTCGCCGCCGCGCACGAGCTTAACGACGCCGAACGGCAGGCGCGCTCCGTCGCCGCCATGAGCGCCTTCAACGCGCCTTATTCGCTGATGATGCGCGAACTCGACGTGGCCGGCATGTACGACACCGCAGCCGAGTCATTGGGCAAGACCTTCGTCACCACCGAGCTCGGCGGCGGTGGCACGACCACCGCCAGGACCATCGCCAACGCCAAGCGCGGCGGCGCCAATCTGCTGATGCACGCCGGCATCCTGAAAGGCACGCCGGTGATGGCGCCGAGCGTGCGGCTCGTCATGCCGGGCGACGAGTGCTTCGTCACCGCCGAGCGCGCCGGGCTGGTCGAATTCTGCGCCGACTTGGGCGACGCCGTCGCCGCCGGCGATGTCGTCTGCCGGGTGCACGACGTCACCCGCACCGACGCCGGTGCCCGCGACTATGTCGCGCACATGGACGGTATCGTCGCAGGACGGCATTTTCCGGGCCTGGCCCAGGCCGGCGACACGCTTGCCGTGGTCGCCCGGCCGATCGCGGATTGAAGATTAGCCCGAGACCTATATAGCTCTTGGATTCCTTATCGGCATGTAATAATTTGGCGCTCCGGGCGCCGGAACCGCCCTGGGGGGACGGTCCGCGGGTGGCCGGACTCGAGGGAGGACTCACCGTGCGACTGACGCGCCTCGCCGATGCGCTGACCGATGGCGACGATGCCGGGCACGCCCGCGTGCCCAAGTATCTCAGGCTTTCGGAGGAGATCGCCCATGCCATCGACACCGGTGAATTGCGGGCAGGGGACCGGTTGCCCGGTGAGTCCGAACTGGCCGAATGCCTGCCCGCGAGCCTCGGCACCATCCAGAAGGCGCTCGGTCACCTGGCCGAACGCGGCATCGTGGTGCGCCGCCACGGCGCCGGCACCTTCGTCGCCGCGCCGCCCAACCAACTGCACGAGCTCTGGCACTTCCGCTTCCTCGCCGATGACGGCGTCACGGTGCTGCCGGTGTTCACCCGCGTCACCCATGTCGGCCGCGTCGACGACGCC
>JAYNJY010000168.1:6111-6919 GCA_038110665.1 Rhodospirillaceae bacterium
GTCGAATTCCTCGGCGCCACCGACGGCCTCGTGCGTATCGACCGTGAGGTCGACGTCAACCATGAGTTCAAGGTGGCGAGCCGGGTGTTCCTGTCGGCGGCGCGTTTCGGCGCGCTCGCGCGGGTGCGCCCGTCGAGCCTCGACAACACCAACATCCGCCGCGTGCTGCGCGAGCGCTTCGGCGCGCCAACCTCGCGCGTGGTCGAGCAGATCGGCGCCGAGACCATGCCCGACGACGTCTGCCGGCTGCTGAACCTGGCGGAGGGAACCACCGGCATGGTGCTGCACATCCTCGGCCACGGCTTCAAGGACGAACCCTTGAGCTACCAGATGGTCTACGCGCCGCCCGATGCCCGGCGCCTCGAAATCCGGCCGCGCAACCCGTAGCCGCAATCCGTTTTATCCAGGGAGACAAGTTAAATGCCGCATTCAACCTATCTGCCGCACCGCATGGGCCACGCCGAGGTCCGTCCGACCGGCGCCTTCGAGGCCGGCTCCTACCAGGAGTTCACGTTGACCTACACGGCCGGCTATTTCGGTATCGACGACACCGGTTCGCTCAAGATCGTGCACCGCTTTGCCTCCGACATGGGCAGGCCGCAGTTCGACAACCCGAAGGCGCCCAACTACACTACGGTCGAGGCTTCCAACGGCGCCATCCTGCACGTCGAATACGACCAGAAGCGCAACATCCGGCCCTGGGACAAGACGCTCTACATCAAGGTGGTGCGCGGTTTCCTTCGCGAGGGCGAACAGATCATCGTGCGCTTCGGCGACCGCCGCCAGGGCTCGCCCGGCATCCGCATCC
>JAYNJY010000169.1:0-6909 GCA_038110665.1 Rhodospirillaceae bacterium
AAGCACGTCGTCGTCGAGCCTGGCGCTGACCGTCGGCGGCACGATGTGCTGGCGGGTGATCGTCAACTCGAAGCTGCGTTCCTCGTCGGGGCGGAACAGGCCGACACGCACCACGCTTTCGGGTGGGCCCTGCAACTGGCGGATGATGTCCGGTTCACCCTGGCCGACGGGCTGGCCGTCGATGGTGGCGATGCGGTCGCCGGTCTTGACACCGGCCGACATGGCCGGGGTTTCGGGCATCACCGTGGTGACGCGGACGATGCCGGCCTCGATCTTGAAGCGGATGCCGATGCCACCGAACCCGTCGCGCTGAGCGCGGTTGCGCCTGGCCTCGTCGGCGCCGGCGTAGCGCGAGAACACGTCGAGTTCGGAGAGCGCGCCGTCGAACACGGCCTCGTAGAGTTTCTCGGCGCTGGCGTCGTTCATCTCGCGCGAATAGGCCCGTGCCCGCGTCGCCAGGTCGACCGTGAGTCCCGCCCAGGCGGCGGGATCGTTCTCGGTCGGCAGCGACCGTTTGTAGATTTCGTAGCCGGCGTGGCTCATGTGGATGCCGTCGTCCGCGACCCTGACCGCCAACGCCGGGTCGATGGTCGAAAATCCCTTGAGACCTTCGATGGCGATGCCACGGATTTCAACGGCTTCGATGTACTTGTCCTTGATCGCGCCGTAGCCGGTGTTGAACACGTCGAAGGCGATCACCGAATGCGGCTTCGGCATCTCCGTGACGGCCGGTGGCGGCGTGCCGCAGGCAGCCAACGCCAGCGCCAAGGCGAGCGCGAACACCGGCGCCGCGGCACCGAAACGCACCATCGACCGTCCCGGTTGCGGTGCGGGGCGTGGGCGGAGAAATTCGAACGCCATTCTGCATTTTCTCACGAAATGAGGGCTTTCGTCACTAAAAATCCTGATGGCTCAACTGCTTAGCGGCGGCCCTCGCGCGCCCGGCGCCGCCCGGCGCGGGATTTGCCGCCGCCGCGGCCGGGTTTCCGTTGTGCCTTGGGCGGCGTGCCCGGGTCGAGCACCTGGAAGATCATCCCGCCGGTGATCGGCACCGCCTCCATCAGCATCACGTCGAGCCCCTGGCCGAGGCGGTAGACGCGACCCGTTTCGCGGCCCTTGAGGCTGTGCAGGCCTTCGTCGTGGACGTAGTAGTCGTCGGGCAGGCTGCGGATCGGCACCAGGCCGTCGGCGCCGGTGTCCTCGAGGGTCACGAACAGTCCGGCGCGGGTGACGCCGTTGACGCGCGCGCGGAACACGGCACCGACCTGCGCGACCAGGTATTCGGCGGTGTAACGGTCGACGGCCTCGCGTTCGGCGGTCGCGGCGCGACGCTCCGCCTGCGAGAGCTGGCTGCCAAGTTCGACCATCATGTCGCCGTCAAGCATCTCGCCGCCGGGACCGAGGGAAAGCGCATGGATCAGCGCGCGATGCACGACCAGGTCGGCATAGCGCCGGATCGGCGAGGTGAAATGGCAATAGCGCCTGAGCGCCAGACCGAAGTGACCGATGTTGTCGGGGCTATATTCGGCCTGGGCCTGGGAACGCAGCACCACTTCGTTGACCATGTGCTGGAGCGGCGTGTCGGCGACGCGGGCGAGGATCTGGTTGAACTGGATCGGCTTGACCACCTGGCCTTTGGCGAAACGAAGGTCGAGCGAGTCGAGGAACTGCGACAACGCCTCGATCTTCTCGGCCGAGGGCTGGTCGTGGATGCGGTACATGCAGGGCGCGCGGCGGCGCTCCAACGTTTCCGCCGCGGCGACGTTGGCGGTGATCATGAATTCCTCGATCAGCTTGTGGCTGTCGAGCCGTTCACGCTCGCGGATCGCGGTGACCTTGCCGGTCTCGTCGATGACGACCTGGCGTTCGGCAAGTTCGAGTTCGAGCGTGTTGCGTGCCTGGCGCGCCTTTTCCAGCGCGGCGTATGCGCCGTAGAGCGGCGTCACCACGTTCGCCATCAAGGGGGCGGTGACATCGTCGGGTTCGCCGTCGCGGGCGCGCTGTATCTGTTCGTAGGTCAAGCGCGCGGCCGAGCGCATCATAGCACGCTCGAAGCGATGGTCGAGCAGGTTGCCCGACGCGTCGATGCGGAAACGCGTGACCAGGCAGGGGCGGTCCTCGTTCGGCTTCAGCGAGCACCAGCCATTGGAAAGGGCTTCCGGCAGCATCGGTACGACGCGGTCGGGGAAATAGACTGAGTTGCCGCGCTTCCTGGCTTCCAGGTCGAGCGCCGAGCCCGGCCGTGTGTACCAGCTGACGTCGGCGATGGCGACGGCGCAGCGCCAGCCGCCCGGGTTGTCGGCATCCGTGTCGGCCTCGGCCCAGACCGCGTCGTCGAAGTCGCGGGCGTCGGCGCCGTCGATGGTGACCAGCGGCAACTGCCGGAGATCGGTGCGGTTGTCGAGCGGCGCCGGCCCGGCGCGCTCGGCCGCGGCCCCGACCTCGGGCGGTAACACGTCGGGAATGTCATTCTGGTGGATGGCGATCAGGCTGTAGGCCTGCGGGTCGTCCATGCCGTCGAGCCGTTCAAGGACGCGCGCGCGCCTGAGACCGAGATGCTTGCCGGGCAGCACTTCGGCGCGCACCAGTTCGCCCGACTTGGCGCCGGCGGTGTCCTGGGCCTGGACGGTGAATTCATGCCGTTCGCGCCGGCTGGTCGGCCGGATGCGGCCCTCGCCGCGCGAGATTTCCTCAAAGACGCCGAGAATTTCGACCGGCTGCACGGCGATGCGGCGGATCGGCTTGGCCTTGTAGCCGGACCCGGTGGCGGCGAGCCGTGCCAATACCCTGTCGCCGACGCCGAGCGCCGGCTTCATGTGACGGTCCGAGGTGACGACGATCTTGGGCGGGGCTTCGTCGACTTCCCAGTTCATCGGTGCCGCGAACAGCCGGCCGTCGTCGTCGACGCGCGCGATCTGCACCAGTAGTACCTCGGGCAGCTTGTGGGCGTCACCGAAGCGCCGGCCGTGGCCCTTGCGCAGCATTCCGTCTACCGCCATCTCGCGCAGCACTTTCTTCAGCAGGCGCTTCTGTTCGGCGTCGAGCTGGAAGGCGCGCGCGATCTCGCGTTTGCCGACCTCGCCGGGACTGTTCTGGATGAACTCCAGGATCTGTTCGCGGCTGGGAAAGGGGGCGGGTTGTCTGGGCAACGGCATCGCGTCCGCGCGGTCAGGCCGAGGCGGCCTTGCCGCCGGTCGCGCGCCGCGCCTTGGTTGTCTTGGTGCCCTTGCCCGCACCCTTGCCGCCCTTCGCCGTCTTGGCGTCCAGCAGCGCGACGGCTTCCTCGAGCGTCACCGCGTCCTTGTCGGTGCCCTTGGGCAGCGTCGCCATCAGCTTGCCGTGTTTCACGTAGGGGCCCCAGCGGCCGACGCTCTGGGTCACCGGCTTGCCGTCCTTGGGATGCTTGCCGAGTTCCCTGGGCGGATCCTTGCGCGGCGCCTCGGCCAGCAGGTGCACGGCCCGGTTGAGCCCGACGGTGAGTACGTCGTCCTCGCCCTTCAGCGAGACGTAGGTGCCGCCCATTTTGATATAGGGACCGAAGCGGCCGATCGCGGCGGTGATCTCGTCGCCGGTGTCGGGGTGGATGCCGACCAGGCGCGGCAAGGCCAGGAGGCCGAGCCCCTTGTCGAGATCGACATCGGCCGGGTCGAGCGTGCGCGGTAGCGTCGAGCGCTTGGGCTTGGTCTTCTTCTTGCCTTCGCCCTCGGCCTCGCCGAGCTGCACGTACCAGCCGTAAGGACCCTGACGCAGCGTCACCACCAGACCGGTTTCGGGATCGGTGCCGAGCTCGCGCGGGCCGGCGTTGCCGTTGGCGGCCTCGGTGCCGTCGCCGGAGATGACGAGCGGCCGGGTGTAGCGGCATTCGGGATAGTTGTTGCAGCCGATGAAGGCGCCGAACTTGCCGAGCTTGAGGTTGAGCCGGCCGCCCGAACAGCTCGGGCACTGGCGCGGATCGCTGCCGTCGCCGGTCTCGCGGAAGAAGTGCGGGCCCAGAAGCTCATCCAGGCGGTCGAGCACGGCCGAGACGCGCAGATCCTTGGTGTCGTCGACGGCAGCGGAAAATGCCTGCCAGAATTCGCGCAACACCGCCTTCCAGTCGACCCGGCCGCCGGAGATGTCGTCGAGTTTGTCCTCGAGGTCGGCGGTGAAGTCGTAGGCGACATAGCGGCCGAAGAAGCTCTCAAGGAAGGCGATAACCAGGCGGCCGCGGTCTTCCGGAATGAAGCGCCGGTTGTCGAGGGTGACGTAGTTGCGGTCCTGCAGCACCGAAATGATGCTGGCGTAGGTCGAGGGCCGGCCGATGCCGAGCTCTTCCAGCGTCTTGACCAGGCTCGCCTCCGAGTAGCGCGGCGGCGGCTGGGTGAAATGCTGTTCCGGCGTGACCTGGCCGCGCGCCAACCGGTCGCCCTTGTCGAGCGCCGGCAGGATGTGGTCGTCGCCGCCGTCCTTGCCGTCCGTGCCGGCCTTGTCGTCCTGGCCTTCGCGGTAGAGCCTGAGGAAGCCGTCGAAGGCGATCACCGAGCCGGTCGCGCGCAACTGCACGCTGGCGTCGCCGCCGGCGTTGATGTCGACGGCGACCTGGTCGAGGACGGCGGATTCCATCTGGCTCGCCACTGTGCGCTGCCAGATCAGGCGATAGAGCGCGAGCTGGTCGGCCTCCAGGTAGGACTGCATTTCCGCCGGGCGGCGATAGAGATCGGTCGGACGGATCGCCTCGTGCGCCTCCTGGGCGTTCTTAGCCTTCGACTTGTAGACGCGCGGCGCCTCGGGCAGATAGCTGGCGCCGTAGTCGTTCTCGATCAGGCGACGGCAGCCGGCGACGGCCTCACCGGCCATCTGCACGCCGTCGGTACGCATATAGGTGATTAGGCCGACGGTCTCGCCACCGATGTTGATGCCCTCGTAGAGCCGCTGCGCTACCTGCATGGTGCGCTTGGCCGAGAAGCGGAGCTTGCGCGATGCCTCCTGCTGTAACGTCGAGGTGGTGAACGGCGGCGCCGGGTGGCGCTTCGCCTTCTTGCGCTCGACCTGGGCGACGGAGAAATCGCGCGCTTCGATGGCGGCGACGGCGCGTTGGGCGGCTTCCTGGTTGGCGATGTCGAACTTGTCGAGCTTGTTGCCGTCGAGATGGGTGAGCTGGGCCTCGAACGGCGCGCCGGCAGGCGTCGTGAATTCGGCCTTCACCGACCAGTATTCCTGTGGGCGGAAATTCTCGATCTCGGTTTCGCGCTCGCAGATCAGGCGCAGCGCCACCGATTGCACACGGCCGGCCGAACGCGAGCCGGGCAGCTTGCGCCACAGCACCGGCGACAGCGTGAAGCCGACCAGGTAGTCCAGCGCACGGCGCGCGAGATAGGCCTCGATCAGTTCGTGGTCGAGTTCGCGCGGATGGTTGAAGGCGTCGACCACGGCGTCCTTGGTGATCTCGTTGAAGACCACGCGCTTGACGTCGATGCCTTCGAGCTTTTTGTCGTTACGCAGCAGTTCCTGGACGTGCCACGAAATCGCCTCGCCCTCGCGGTCGGGGTCGGTGGCGAGATAGAGCTTGTCTGCGCCCTTGAGCGCGGCGGCGATCTCGCGAATATGCTTCTTCGACTTGTCGTCGACTTCCCAGTTCATGGAGAAGTCCTGGTCGGGCTGCACGGAACCGTCCTTGGCGGGCAGATCGCGCACGTGGCCGTAGGTCGCCAGAACGGTGTAGTTGCTGCCGAGATATTTGTTGATTGTCTTGGCCTTGGCCGGCGATTCGACGACGACGACGCTGCTCATGGTCCAAGTCGGCTCCCAACTTTGCTTCTCGCAGGGCTTGCGGTTTCTGCCGCTGGCGGCTGCTCCGGCGGCGCGCGGGTGGGGAGAATTGGCGACTTATTCCGTCGTTGTCAACCTGTCGATGGCGAAGCGGCGGTCCGTTATGGTCGCGTCGACCGAACGATCACGAAATGTTGAGGACCGGTTTCTGCCCTTAATTCTCTCGCCAATTCAACCCCTTCTCTATAGAATGGAACGATGTTCAAGAACGGTATCACCGAAGAGCAGATCATCGCCGGCATGCGCGACGATTTTCTCAAGGATGCGGCAAAACGGCTTGCGCTGCTGCGCCAGAATTTAGCCAAGGCGCGTTCCGGCGCCGCCGATTGCGATGCCTTGGCGGGGTTCCGCGCCGAGGTCCATACGCTCAAGGGGACCGGCCAATCCTTCGGTTTCCCGTCGCTGACGATGATCAGCCGCCGGTTCGAGGGCTATCTGCGCGGCCACGATGCCGAAGCTTTCGCCGCCGATGCGGCGCTCGATTCGTTTTTGGAAGCCATTGCCAGCGTCATCGACGCCGGCCAGGAGCCGGACGAGGACGCCCTCGACGCGCTTCTTGACGGTCTGGCCGCAGCCAAGGACTGAGCCGTTAGCCCGCGGCCCTAAGCGCCACGCGGCCGCCCGGATGGCGTTCCAGCCGACGTTCGAGTTCCAGTTCCGTGAATACCGAAAGCACCGCGTCCGGCTCATGCCGGTCTGTCTGACGACATCGTCGATCAGGGTCGGCGATGTGCCGAGCGCAGAGTTGACGGCGTGCAAGGGGCCGTCAGCGTGGTCGTCAGCGTCGTCAGAACGGTCATCTTCCCATAATAGAGGGACGGTTTCGTTTGCCGCCGGCCCGACCGCCGGTACCGGCGCCAGGACGCGCCTGCGTTCGATCCGGCGGAGCAGGGCGGCGAGCACGTCGTCGGCGGTTCGGTCAGGATGGCGCCTTCGCGCAGCAACTGGTTGGTGCCGCGCCCGCGCAGATCGTGCGCAGCGCCGGGCACGGCGAAGACGTCGCGGCCGTATTCGCCGGCGAGACGGGCAGTGATCAGGGAACCCGAGCGCGGCGCCGCCTCGACCACGACGACGCCTTCGGCGATGCCGGCGATGATGCGG
>JAYNJY010000170.1:0-1997 GCA_038110665.1 Rhodospirillaceae bacterium
ACACCTTGTGGCCGCCGACGGTGGCCTTCTGGGTGTAGCCCTTGCGCCGGTGCGGCGGGCGCAGGCGTTCCTGCATGATGACCCGCTCGACGATGCGTTCGGCGACGATCTCGGCGCGAATCTGCGCCGGCGCATCGGCGATGGCGTCGTCGTCCTCCAGCTCGGAGTCCTCGATCAGCGCCGACTGCAGCGGCTGCGACAGCTTGGAACCGTCGCGGTAGAGCGCGTTGGCCTTGAGGCCGAGTTCCCAGGACAGCATGTAGGCGTTCTTGCAGTCCTCGACGGTCGCCTTGTTCGGCATGTTGATGGTCTTCGAGATGGCGCCGGTGATGAACGGCTGGCTCGCCGCCATCATGCGGATGTGGCTCTCGACCGAGAGGAAGCGCTTGCCGATCCGGCCGCACGGGTTGGCGCAGTCGAACACCGGCAGGTGTTCTTCCTTCAAATAGGGCGCGCCTTCCAGCGTCATGGCGCCGGAGACGAAAATCTTGGTCTCCTCGATCTCGCTCTTCTTGAAGCCGAGGCGGGCCAGCATGTCGAAGTTCTCGTCGTTCAATTCCGCGGTGCTGAGCCCGAGCGTCTCGGTGCAGAAGGTTTCGCCCAGCGTCCACTTGTTGAACACGAACTTGATGTCGAAGGCTTCGGCGAGGTTGTCCTCGATGGTCTCGATCACTTCTTCGGTGAAGCCTTTGGCCTTGAGCGACTTGTGGTTGATCGACGGCGCGCCCTCGAGCGTGCCGTGGCCGACGGCGTAGCGGATGATCTCCTCGATCTGGCTCTCGCCGTAGCCGAGGTTGCGCAGTGCCGCCGGCACCATGCGGTTGATGATCTTGAAGTAGCCGCCGCCGGCGAGCTTCTTGAACTTGACGAGCGCGAAGTCGGGCTCGATGCCGGTGGTGTCGCAGTCCATCACCAGGCCGATCGTGCCGGTCGGCGCGATCACGGTTACCTGGGCGTTACGGAAGCCGTTCTTCTCGCCGAGGTCGAGCGCCTGGTCCCAGGCATCTTTGGCGGCCTGGGCGAGGCCGGCGTCGGGATTCTCGTCGGCCTTGAGCGCGACCGGCAGGGTCGAGAGATCCTCGTAACCGGATTCGACGCCGTGAGCGGCGCGGCGGTGGTTGCGGATCACGCGCAGCATCGCGGCGCGGTTTTCGTCGTAGCCCGGGAAGGCGCCCAGCTCCTCGGCCATCTCGGCCGAAGTGGCATAGGAGACGCCGGTCATCAACGCCGAGATGGCGCCGCAGATGGCGCGGCCCTCGACGCTGTCGTAGCCGTAGCCCGACGCCATCAGGTAGCCGCCGATGTTGGCGAAGCCGAGGCCGAGCGTGCGGAACTCGTAGGAGAGTTCGGCGATGCGGGCCGACGGGAACTGCGCCATCAGCACCGAGATTTCGAGCGTCACGGTCCACAGCCGGACCGCGTGCGCGAAGCCCTGGGTGTCGAAGGTGTTGTCGTCCTTGCGGAACATGTAGAGGTTTAGGGATGCTAGGTTGCAGGCCGTGTCGTCGAGGAACATGTACTCTGAGCACGGATTCGACGCGTTGATGCGGCCCGACTCGGGGCAGGTGTGCCAGTCGTTGATGGTGGTGTCGAACTGCAGGCCCGGATCGGCGCAGGCCCAGGCCGAATAGCCGATGTCTTCCCACAGATCACGCGCCTTGACCGTCTTCGAAACCTTGCCGTCCTTGCGCCGGGTCAGCTCCCAGTTGCCGTCGGCGAGGACGCGCTCCAGGAATTCGTTGGTGACGCGCACCGAGTTGTTGGAGTTCTGGCCGGCGACCGTGAGGTAGGCCTCGGCGTCCCAGTCGGTGTTGTAGACCGGGAACTCGATCTCGGTGTAGCCCTGGCGGGCGAACTCGATGACCCGGTAGATGTAGTTCTCCGGGATCATCACGCGCTTGGCGGCGATCACCGCCTTCTTCAGCACTTTGTTCGTGTGCACGTCGAAACGCGTGTCGTCATCGCCTTCGGCGCAGGCCTGAATGACTTCGTTCAGG
>JAYNJY010000170.1:2007-6844 GCA_038110665.1 Rhodospirillaceae bacterium
CTTTAGCGCCTTGTTCTTGTGCACGTCGAAGCGCGCCTCGTCGTCGTCAACCTCGGCGCAGGCCTGGATGACCTCGTTCAGGTGCTTGTTGGCGAGGCGCGAGCCGGCGACCAGTGCCGCCACCTTCTGCTCTTCCTTGGTCTTCCAGTTGATGAATTCCTCAATGTCGGGATGGTCGATGTCGACGACCACCATCTTGGCGGCGCGGCGCGTGGTGCCGCCCGACTTGATGGCGCCGGCGGCGCGGTCGCCAATCTTGAGGAAGCTCATCAGGCCGGATGAGCGGCCGCCGCCCGAAAGCGGCTCGGAATCGCCGCGGATCGCGGAGAAGTTGGAGCCGGTGCCGGAGCCGTACTTGAACAGCCGCGCTTCGCGCACCCAGAGGTCCATGATGCCGCCCTCATTGACGAGGTCGTCGGCGACGCTCTGGATGAAGCAGGCGTGCGGCTGCGGATGTTCATAGGCCGACGCGGAGCGGATCAGCCGCCCGGTCTTGAAGTCGACGTAGTGGTGGCCCTGGGCCGGGCCGTCGATGCCGTAGGCCCAGAACAGACCGGTGTTGAACCACTGCGGCGAGTTCGGCGCCGCCAACTGGGCGCAGAGCGCATAGCGCATCTCGTCGTAGTAGGCGCGGGCGTCGGCCTCGCCGTCGAAATAGCCGCCCTTCCAGCCCCAGTAGCACCAGGTTCCGGCGAGTCGGTCGAACACCTGCTTGGCGCTGGTTTCGCCGCCGTAGCGCTGGTCCTCGAGCAGTTCGGCGAGGGCCTCTTCGTCGGCCACCGCGCGCCACAGCCAGGACGGAACGTCGTTTTCCTCGACCTTATTGAGCCTGGTGGGCACGCCGGCCTTGCGGAAATACTTCTGCGCGAGGACGTCACAGGCGACCTGCGACCAGTCACTCGGGATTTCCATCTCTTCCTGCTTGAAGACGGTCGAGCCGTCCGGATTCTTGATTTCACTCGACGTGCGGCGGAACTCGAAAGCCGCGTAAGGAGAAAGGGATTCCTCGGTGAAAAGTCGCGTAATGCGCATTATGCCCCCACGTAAATCTCGGGTTTTCCTCGTGTGTGGAGCCTTGGTCGGCCCCATTTTGGCGAGACTTTTGCCGGCCCCTGACAGCCGGAAAGGCGGCTTTTCGGTGTTCGGTGACGCCTTAATATCTCGTGTCTGCCCAGGGTCAACAGCTGCAAAATGTAGACCATCGATTTTTGCCTCGCAACTAAAAAATACTACATTTAGGGACATGCTGTAACCGGGAACCCTTTATTTTGTATGAATGTGCAGTGCAGCGAATCCTTGGATTCCAACGACTTTTGGCCCCTGGGCAAAAAAAACGCGCCGTCCGGCACTTGTGGTGCCTTGCGTGCCGGCCACATTTTGTGGTGGATATCGTGTTGAGCGCCTGGCGCCGGCCGGGCCGGGCGCGCGGCTTAAGCGCTGGACGCGACAACATGGCGATGCCATATTCGCCGCAAGAGTTTTTGACGGACGCGGACATGAACATCGGCACGCTCATCTTCACCAGGCACAACGGCGAACTGGTCGGAACCGACGAATTCGGTAACCGCTACTACCACTCGAAGACCAAGAAGCGCTGGGGCCGCGATCAGCGTTGGTGCCTGTTCAAGGGAGAAAAGGATTCGACCAAGGTGCCGGCGGAATGGCATGCCTGGCTGCACCATACCGTCGACGAGCCGCTGACCCAGATGTCGAGCGAGCCGAAGCCCTGGCAGAAGGCGCATCAGCCGAACCTGACCGGCACCACCGGGGCCTACCGGCCGGCCGGCCACGCCTACAGGGGCGGCCATCGCGCCGCCGCCACCGGCGATTACGAGGCATGGACGCCGAAGTGACTTGGCGCTGCCCGGCGCGGACGGCGCCCGGGCGTCAGGTCGGCGCCGGCGAAACGGGATTAGGTCATGACCCGCGAAACCCGTGAAATCCTGATCGGCGCCGCGACCGTGCTCGGCCTCCTGGCCGTGCTCGGCTTCATGAACGCGCGCTCGGAGCCGCTCGCCGCCGGCCGCCAGGTCGTGCTCCAGGCCAAGTTCAACAAGGTCGACGGCCTCGCCGACGGCGCCGAGGTGCGCATGGCGGGAATCGCGGTCGGCAAGGTCGTCGGCATGAAACTCGACCCGAAGTACCGCGCGGTCATCGCGATGCGCATCGACGCGCCGGTCGGGCTGCCCAAGGACAGTTCCGCCTCGATCCATACCGACGGCCTGTTCGGCTCCAAGTTCGTGGTGCTGTCGCCCGGCGCGGAGGAGGGGGTGCTCAAGTCCGGCGACGAGGTCCAGTACACCCAGGATGCCGTCGTGGTCGGCGACCTGATGGAGTTGATCATCTCCGAAGGCAAGAACGCGCGCGCCGAACAGGCGGCGAAAACCAAGGCCCAGGCCAACTAGGGAGAACACCATGGGACGCAACGCGGTGGAGACGGTATTGGGCGCGGTGGTGCTGGTGGTCGCCGGCATGTTCGTGTTCTTCGCCTACGGCACTGCCCAGGTGAAGGGCGTCTCCGGCTACGAATTGCGCGCCAAGTTCCTCAAGGTCGGCGGCCTGACCGCCGGCAGCGACGTGCGCATCAACGGCATCAAGGTCGGCACGGTGACGTCGAGCGAACTCGACGCCAAGACCTTCGAGGCCGTCGTGGTGATGTCGATCGCGCCGGAGGTCAAGCTGCCCGACGATTCGTCGGCCGGTATCGGCAGCGAGGGCATCGTCGGCGGCAAGTACGTGCGGCTCGAGCCCGGCGCCTCCAAGGCCCTGCTGGCGCCCGGCGGCGTCATCAAGAAAACCAAGGATTACCGCTCGCTCGAGGACCAGGTCGGCGAGATCATCTTCCTAGCCACCGGCGGCGCCAAGAAATAGCCGGATCAATGCCGCGCCGCTTTCCGTTCCCGCAGGCCACCCTCGGCATTTCCGCCATGTTGCTGTCGCTTGCGCCCGGCGCGCTGGCCGAGGCCGCACCCTACAAGGTCGCCGTGCTGCAGGGCCTCGACAAGGTCACCGCCCGGGTTTCGACCATCGAGGCGCCGATCGGCGCGACGGTGCGCTTCGGCACCCTAAAGGTCATCGTCCGCGAATGCGACAAGCGCCCGCCGGAGGAACCGCCGGAAAGCGCCGCCTTCGTCGACATCTGGGAGGCGCGGCAGGGCGAGGCGGCGGTCAGCCTGTTCCGCGGCTGGATGTTCGCCTCGAGCCCGGCGCTGAGCGCGCTCGAACACCCGGTCTACGACGTCTGGGTGCTCGACTGCACCGGCGGCACCTTCGCCGACGACGCGCCACCGGCCGACACGCCACCCGATCACAAGCTGCCGGACTTGAGAAAACTGTTACAGAAAAGCCAGTGACGGTTTTCGGTTAATCGTGACTTAACTGAAAACGGGTTATTAATCCGACAGCACGGCCGCGAGCGCGTCGTCCAGTTCGGCGCCGCCGCCGGAGGTTGGGAACACCGCCTGGTACTTTAGCGCATCCTCGAGCAGCACGAGATAGTCTCGGGCCGGGATTTCGATGACCCCGAAGCGGGCCAGGTGATCGGTGACGAACTGCGTGTCGAGCAGCCGGAAACCGCCGAATTTCAGCCGCGCCACCAGGTGCACCAGCGCCACCTTGGAGGCGTCGGTCTCGCGCGAGAACATGCTTTCACCGAAGAACGCGGCGCCGAGCGAGATGCCGTAAAGCCCGCCGACAAGCTTGCCGTCCCGCCAGCACTCGACGCTGTGGGCGAAGCCGCGCGCGTAAAGCTGCAGCACGCAGCGCTCGATGTCGGGGTTGATCCAGGTGTCGCGCCGGTTCGCCGTGCGCCGGCCGCATTCCGCCAGGGTTTCGGCGAAGGCCGAATTGCAGCGCACCTCGAAGACGTCCTGGCGCACCGTCTTCCGCAGGCTCTTAGGCGCGTGGAACTTATCGAGCGGCAGGATGCCGCGTTCGCGCGGATCGACCCAGTAGACCTTCTCGGCCGTCTTAGACTCGGCCATCGGGAAGATGCCGGCGGCGTAAGCCCGGAGCATCAGCTCCGGCGTGATGTCGGGATTGGCGTCGCGCCGGCTCATGCGTGTCCGTCGCCGCGGCCGGCGACGAAGGCCTCGAGCCAGTGGATGTCGTAGTCGCCGTTGACGAAGTCGCTGGCGTTCATCAGCCGCTGATGCAGCGGGATGGTCGTCTCGAGGCCGTCGATGACGTATTCGCCGAGCGCGCGGCGAAGCCGCATCAGGCATTCGTTGCGGTTGGTGCCGTGCACGATCAGCTTGGCGATCATGCTGTCGTAGTGGGGCGGCACGCTGTAGCCGGAATAGAGCCCGGAATCGACGCGCACGCCGAGGCCGCCCGGCGCGTGATAGTCGCCGACGCGGCCCGGCGACGGCTGGAACGTGTCGGGGTTTTCGGCGTTGATGCGGCATTCGATGGCGTGGCCGTTGAACTCGACCTCGCTCTGGTCGAAGCCGAGCGGCGCGCCGCCGGCGACGCGGATCATCTCGCGCACCAGATCGAGGCCGCAGATCATCTCTGTCACCGGATGCTCGACCTGCAGCCGGGTGTTCATTTCGATGAAGTAGAATTCGCCGTTCTCGTACAGGAACTCGACGGTGCCGACCGAGCGGTAGCCGATGTGGCGCATGGCCTGGGCCACGGTCTCGCCGATCCGGGCGCGGGCGTCGGCGTTCAGGGCGGGCGAGGGCGCCTCCTCCAGGAGTTTCTGGTGGCGGCGTTGCAGCGAGCAGTCGCGTTCACCGAGGTAGACGACGTTGCCGTGATGGTCGGCCAGCACCTGGACCTCGATGTGGCGCGGATGGCCGAGGAACTTCTCCATGTAGACGGCGCCGTTGCCGAA
>JAYNJY010000171.1:0-3897 GCA_038110665.1 Rhodospirillaceae bacterium
GGTAAGAGGAGAGACGCGAGCGCCGAACGCCAACGTCGCAGGCAATCTCGATTGTTCGGGCGCAAGTCTTGACTGCCCCGAGAGTGACGCACTCAGCGTTCAACGCATGACCGTTGGTGGCAGGCTTTTTCTAACGGCCGTGAAAAACCTTGCCGGAAATCTCGACCTGATGCATGCCCGCGTTGGCGACTTCTCCGACGACAGCAGCGGTTGGCCGCGCAATGGCAAGCTTTGGATCGAAGATTTCGCTTTTGAGAATCTTTTCCCACTTTGAGATAATGAGGTCTAGCGGCACACTCTCGCTAAAGGACATCAAGGTAAGAGGAGAGACGCGAGCGGGACGCGCGGCTAATGGCTGTCGCCAAATTGGACGCCTATCGCGACTTCCTCCGACGCTATGCGAAAAAACATCCGAACGACAGGCGATGGCTAAGTCGGTCGTGGTTGTGGTTTATCGGCGGGTTGATCCGATACGGATACCAGCCTTGGCGTATCGCACTGCCGATTATTTTGGCACTGCTATACGGCGGCGTAATTTTTTCCTCGGCCCATCATGCCGGATACATGGCTCCCACCAAGGAGCGGGTTTATCTTGCCGATTGTTATCGCAAGGACTGCGGGGACTGGATAAAGCCCGAGCGATCATGGACCAACTCAAACGACGAGGTGCTACGCCTACCGCCGGACTATCCGGAGTTCAATTCCCTGGTATATGCCATCGATACCTTTTTCCCCATCGTCGACCTTCATCAAGAGGCCTATTGGAGCCCGCGTTCCGAGGGCTTCGGCGGGGGGGGTCTTCAGAGGCTTCCTCTGGCTCTACATCATTTCCGGCTGGGTGTTGACGACGATCGGGGTCGTCGGTTTCGCCGGCATCATTAAAAAAGATTAACGAGCCCCGCGCCACCCCCCTGCCCCAGAAAAAACATATTGATTCGCCATGTGTTTACGGGCATGTATTGCGTCCTTGTCTGAGATTGTGGCATCAACTCACGATTTGCTTTAAGTTCGGCCGTTAAGAGTTTGTTAACCAATGTTTTCTGCCCTGATAAAGGGAGTCCAACAGCTCAGTGACCCGAAGGCCCGCCAGGTGGTCTGGGTGGCGTTCGGCGCCGCCATCCTGGCGATCCTGGTGCTCTGGGTGGCGGTCGCCGAGGTGCTGGCCAAGACCGCGATCTTCGAGACGCCGTGGCTCGAGGGTGTCTCGGATTTCCTCGGCGGCGCGTTGACATTGGTGCTGAGCTGGCTGTTGTTCCCGAGCGCGATTTCCGCCGTGATCGGGTTGCTGCTCGAACGCATCGCCGGCGCCGTCGAGGCGCGCCACTACCCGCACCTGCCCGCCGCCAACGATCTCAGCCTGACCGAGGCGCTGATCGAGGCGGCGAAGTTCTTGGGGCTGATGGTCGCGCTCAACATCCTGCTGCTGCCGTTCCTGTTCATCCCGCCGCTGTTTCCGTTCGTCTTCTACGGCGTCAACGGCTACCTGCTTGGGCGCGAGTTCTTCGAGCTGGTCGCGACCCGGCGCATGTCGGTCGAGAACGCGCGCGCCCTTCGCAAAAGCCGTCAGGGTACGGTCATCGCCGTCGGCGTAATCTTCGCCATGCTGATGACCGTGCCCATCGTCAACCTGTTGACCCCGGTCGTCGCCACCGCCACCATGCTGCACCTGTTCGAGGACTGGCGCCGCGAGGGCGGTTACGCGCTGACCACGACCTGAGGAAAGGATTTGCCCATGTTCGGCAAGAAGAAATCCGACGCAACCGCCGCTGGCGCGACGCCGCCCGCCGGCCAGCCGCAACAGCAGGCGGCCGAGGCCGACGACAAGGATCCGGGCGCCGCGCCGCCGCTGAAACCGTTCTCGCGCAAGGGCTCGCACGCGCCGGCGAAACCGCCCGCCGCGACCTCGTTCCTGCCCGAGACACCGCGCCGCATTCCCGACATTTCGGGGCCGTCTTCCCGGCGCCTCGACCGGCCGATGGGCGACCAGGGCGATTCGCGCCGGCTCGTGGTCGGCCGCGACATCTGCCTCAAGGGTGAGATCACCGCCTGCGACAAGCTCGTCGTCGAGGGCGTGGTCGAGGTCGCACTCTCCGGCGCGCGCGCCATCGAGGTCACGCCGACCGGCCACTTCTCCGGCAACGCCGACGTCGCCGAGGCCGACATCTCGGGCCGCTTCGAGGGCGATCTGATCGCGCACGAACGGCTGATCGTGCGCGCCGGCGGCCACGTCAGGGGCACCGTGCACTACGGCCGCATCGTCATCGAATCGGGCGGCGAGGTGACCGGCGACATGCAGATGCTGGAATCCGCGAAACCCTGACGGCAGCGGAAAATCATGCGATTACGGGGGGTTGCGACAATCCTGCTGGCCGGCATGGTAGCGCTCGGCGGCTGTGGCGGCGATGCGCGGCCGGTGACGGAGAGCGCCGCGCCGCCGGCGGCCGAGCCGGATGCCGCGGCCAACGCCGTCGGCACCATCCCACCGCTGGAGGCCGAACGCTGGCCGTCTAGTGCGCCCGCGCGCAGGCCAGCCGAACAGCCGGTGCCGGCGCTTTCGTCGCTCGCCGGCGTCGACGACATGCGCGTGCTGTCGTTGCTCGGCGCGCCGCATTTCAGGCGCACCGACGCGCCGGCGGAACTGTGGCAGTACCGCCTGAATGGCTGCGTGCTCGATCTATTCCTCTATCCGGCGTCGGGCGGCGGCCTCACCGTCGACCATCTCTCGACCCGTTCGCTCACCGGGGGCGTCCAGTCCAAGGGCGCCGACGGCCAGGCCTGTTTCGCCGCCATGGTGCGCGCCGCGCGGGCGGCCGCGAGCTAGGCCCGCGAACCCATTCCGCTCAAGCCGTCGTCTTGCCCTTGAAGCGGCAGAGGTCGGCGACCGGACAGGCCGGGCAGTCCGGCTTCCTGGCCTTGCAGACGTAGCGGCCGAGCAGGATCAGCCAGTGGTGCGCGTGACGCATGAATTCGGCCGGCGTCGCTTTCAAGAGCTTCTTCTCGACCGCCAACGGCGCCTTGCCCGGCGCCAGGCCGGTGCGGTTGCCGACCCGGAAGATGTGGGTGTCGACGGCGATGGTCGGCGCGCCGAAGGCGATGTTGCGGACCACGTTGGCGGTCTTGCGGCCGACGCCGGGCAACGCCTCGAGCGCCGCCTGGTCGTCCGGGACCTCGCCGCCGTGGCGCTCGACCAATAGGTGGCTGAGCGCGATGACGTTCTTGGCCTTGGTGTTGAAGAGCCCGATGGTCTTGATGTGGTCCTTCAATTTGGCCTCGCCGAGCGCGACCATCTTTTGCGGCGTGTCGATCGCCTTGAACAGCTTCTCGGTCGCCTTGTTGACGCCGACGTCGGTCGCCTGCGCCGACAACGTCACCGCGACCAGGAGCGTATAGGGGTTGGTGTAGTTGAGCTCGCCCTTTGGCTCCGGGTCGGCATTGCGCAGCCGCGCGTAGAAGGTTTCGACATCGGCCTTTTTCATGCGCCCCAGCTTATGGCCGCGGCCGCCCGGAACAAGCCCTTTCGCGTTTTTTCTTGAGACACCCGGCCGAGCTTGGCGCTACACTCCGCGCCATGTACGAAACCTCGCCCCCGGCAATGGCCGACCGTTCGGCGCCGGCCGACACCGAGACGGTGCTGTTCGCGGCCGAGCTCCGGCCCAACCGCTCCGGCAACCGGCGCGCCATCAAGTGGCTGGCGGTCCTGCTCGGCCTCGCCATGGTGCCGGTGGCGCTCGGCTTCAGCCTGCTCGGCGCCTGGCCGGTGTTCGGTTTCATGGGGATCGAGCTGGTCGCGCTGGTGGCGTTGCTGCACTTCAACTTCCGTCGCGCCGGCGTGGTCGAGCGCGTCCGCGTCACCGACCGCCAGGTCCAGCTCGAGCGCATCAATCCCTGGGGCCAGCG
>JAYNJY010000171.1:3907-6713 GCA_038110665.1 Rhodospirillaceae bacterium
CGCGAGGCCTGGGCGTTTCCGCGCCATTGGGCGCGGGTCCGGCTGGTCGGTTCCGACGATCGCGATTGCCGGCTCGAGGTCAGGAGCCACGGCCGCGTCGTGCCGTTGGGTGGCTTTCTGACGCCCGACGAGCGGCGCGAGGTATGGGCGGCGATGAATCGATTCGTCAGCGCCGTCTGTGCGCCGGCGAGACCGGCCGCGCCACCGGTCCAGAACGCCTAGAGCCCGAGCACGTCCCGCATGGAATAGAGCCCGGGTGCCTTGCCCTGGGTCCAGAACGCCGCCTTGATGGCGCCGCGCGCGAACAGGTCGCGGCTGGTCGCCTTGTGGCTGAGCTCGACGCGCTCGCCCGACCCAGCGAAGATCAGGCTGTGATCGCCGATGACGTCGCCGCCGCGGAGCGTGGCGTAGCCGATGGCGCCCTTGGGGCGCTCGCCGGTGTAGCCCTCGCGGCTCATGACGGCGGATTCGCGATGGTCGATGGCGCGGCCCTCGGCGGCGGCGCGGCCGAGCATCAAGGCCGTGCCCGACGGCGCGTCGACCTTGTGGCGGTGATGCATCTCGACGACCTCGATGTCGTATTCGGGGCCGAGCGCCTTGGCCGCCTGCTTGATCAGGCCGAGCAGCAGGTTGACGCCGAGGCTCATGTTGCCGGCCTGGACGATGGCGATTTTGGTGCCGGCCTCGCGCAGCTTCTTCATGTCGGCCTCTGCCAATCCCGTTGTGCCGACCACCATGTTCTTGCCAGCCTCAGCGGCGAGCTGGGCGTGGGCGAGCGTCGCGGCGGGCCGGGTGAAATCGATGACCACGTCGGACTTGGCGAAGAGTGCGGCCGCATCGACCTCGACACCGAGGCCGATCGGCTGACCGCCGGCGAGCGTGCCGAGATCCGTGCCCAGGTGCGGGCTGCCCTGCACTTCCGTGCCGCCGGCCAACTCCGCGCCCTTGGTGTCGAGCGTCGACGCGATCAGCATGCGGCCCATGCGGCCGGCGCATCCGACGATACCGATTTTCATGGCGCTCGCTCCCCCTGCCAATACATTCGCTAGTCATAGGCGAGCCGGAGCGGGTTGACCAGTCCCCCACTATTGCGCGGGCGATCGCGCCGGTCCGAGCTGCCGGCGGCTGCAACGGGGGACGACCGAAGACATGGCGCGCAGATTCCTACTTATCACCACCGACCAGCAGCGCTTCGACGGCTTGGGCTGCAACGGCGGCAGGTTCGCAAAGACACCCAACATCGACGCGCTGGCGGCCGGCGGCCTCAACTTCACCCAGGCGCGCAACCAGTCGACGGTGTGCATGCCGGCGCGCTCGACCATCCTGACCGGGCAATACATCCGCCGCCACGGCGTGACCTCGAACGGCATCGCGCTGCCCGAGGACGCCGACAGCCTGGCGCATCTCTTGAAAGCCGCCGGCTTCAAGACGGCGCTGCTCGGCAAGGCGCACCTGGAGCCGCACGCGGCCAAGACGTTCTTCGAGAACCTGGCCGCCAACGAAGGCTCGACCGGGCCGCACCGGGGCTTCGACCGCATGGAGCTTTCCGGTCACTCGGGCCGCATCGCGCGATCGGTGTTCCATTACGCCAAGTGGCTGAACGAGACACATCCGGAAGCGGTCGAGGGTTTCCACGAATACGCCGACAAGGGCTAGCCCTCGGCCAGGCCCGGCGGCGACACCGACGCGCCGCAGGTCGCCAACAATCCGATGCCGAAGGAGCTCTACCACACCCATTGGACCGCCGAGCGCACCATGGCCTGGCTCGATACCCTCGCCGACGGCAACGACTGGTTCTGCTGGATGAGCTTCCCCGACCCGCACCACCCCTGGGATCCGCCGGCTGAAGCGATCGGGCGCTTCGACTGGCGCGAGCTGCCGCTGCCGGACGGCTATCCGGGCAGCGTCGAAAAATGCCTGGAGGCGCTGGCGACGAAACCACGGCATTGGAAGGAATGGTATCTCGGCGAACGCCGCTTCGCCTTCGAGGTGCCGCCCGCATTCGTGCCGGCGCAGTTCTCCGCCGACGGCATCCGCGAGGTCAACGCCAAGGTCCATGCCGAGAACGAACTGATCGACGAGGCCGTCGGCCTGGTCATAGCCTATCTCGCGAAACGCGGCTGGAACGACGGGACCGACGTCATCTACACCACCGATCATGGCGAGTTCCAAGGCGACTTCGGCATGCTGTTCAAGGGCCCCTACCACGTCGACGCGCTGATGCGCGTGCCGTTGATCTGGCGCCCGGCGCCTGCGAGCGGCGTGCCGGCGTCCCGCATCGCCGAACCGGTCGGCCACGTCGACATCGCGCCGACTGTGGCGTTCCGGGCCGGGCTCGGCGTGCCCGGCTGGTTGCAGGGCCGGCCGCTGCAGGTCGCCAGCGGCGACACCGCGGGCGCGACCACGACCGAGTGGATTGACACCTGGGAGGGCAACAGCGTCCAACTGCAGACCATCGTCCAGGACGGCAGCCACGTGCTGACCCGCTACCTCGCCACCAACGTCTACGACGGCACCGAGGGCGAGCTTTACGACCTCGCCGACGACCCGCGGCAATGGCGCAACCTTTGGGACGACGGCGCCAGCCAGGGGCTCAAACGCGACCTCCTGGCGGCGCGCGCGGAAGCGCTCCCCGAGGGCCGCGAAAGTCCTTTGGAAAAGGTGGCGCCCGTGTAAAATGGGCGCCCTCAACCATCAACGGCGCGGTTCGGGAGCGGTGCCGCGACGTTTATGCGCTATTTGAACGAGAGGGAGAAGAAGGCGTTCTTCGACCTCGCCCAGCAGATGATCGTCGCCGACGGCTATA
>JAYNJY010000172.1:0-6695 GCA_038110665.1 Rhodospirillaceae bacterium
GTACTTGACCGCCTCGACCGGGTCGACGCCGGCGAGAATCTGGCCGGTCATCATGCCGGGCAACGCCACCAGCCCGGTCGCCGCCATCGAGTTGATGCTCGGGATCATGCCGGCGCGCACTGACTTGCGCCTGGCCTCCTCCATGGCGGTCTGGGCGCTGGCGCCGAGCGCCAGGCGCGCCTCGATGGCGAGCCGGCCGCCGTGCGCCTCCGAGACCAGGCGGTCGAGCGCCAGCGAGACGCCGTTCATGGTGTTGCCGAGGATCATGCCGAGCAGCGGCAGCGCGTAGCGGGCGTCGTACCAGGGACGTTCGTCGAACTGGGTGGTGAGCGCGAACAGAGTCACCAGCAGCGCGGCGACGCACATCGCCGACGTGCCGATGCCGTAGGACCAGAACCCGGCGAAACTGCGGTCCTGGCGGGCCATCGCCTCGCGCCCGGCGAAGGCGACCATGACCAGCGCGGCGAGCGTCGTCAGCCACGGCGACGAGGCCGTGAACAGCGCCTTCAGCACCAGGCCGACCAGGGTGAGCTGCACCACCATGCGCAGCGCGGCGACGGCGAGGCGGCGCTCGAGCCCGAGGCGAAAGGCGATAGAGAGCCCGCCGTTAACGATCAAGAGCGAAGCCGCCAGCGCCACGTCCCAGTAGTCGAGGGCGATGAAACTCACGGCGCCGCCTCCTCGCCGTCCGGCGCGAGCCGCCCCTTGGCCATGCGGTAGCGCGCACCGGCCAAACGGCGGGCCTGGTCGTCGTGGTGACTGACCAGCACGATGGCGGTGCCTCTCGCCATCTTTTCGTGCAGGATGGCCTCGACCTTGAGCGTGGTTTCCTCGTCGAGCCCCGAGGTCGGCTCGTCCAGCAACAGCACCGGCGGCGCCAGGCTGAGCGCGCGGGCGAGCGCCAAGCGCTGACGCTCGCCGGTCGACAACCGCGATACCTCCCAGTCCATGCATTCCGCCGGCAGGCCGAGGCGATGCAACACACCGACGATGCCGTCGGGGTCCTCGAAGTGCTCGCCGACGCGGTCTCGCCACCATCCCGACTCGGCCGGCACGTAGACAACGCGCCGGCGCCAAGCCGGCCCCGACATGGCCGAACGCGCCGCGCCGTCGAGGCGGACTTCGCCCTCGTTGACGTCGAGATCGGCGATGGCGCGCAGCAGCAGGCTCTTGCCGCTGCCCGAGCCGCCGATCACGGCGACGCAGGCGCCGGCGGCGACGCTGAGTCGGGCCGGCTCGAGGCCGGGCCGGCTGAGCCCCTCGACGACAAGCAGATCCGTCATGGCCAAGGACTTTTCCGATCCCCCCGGGGCGTGGATAATACCCCGTTTACACGCTTTTACCTCATGTATGTGATCTGATGCACATATGGCGGCAGGCGAACATGTTAGCATGCTGCCCGAGAATTCCAGGATTGCGAAACGGAAAAATGGACGCCGAAGCCCGCACCGCTCCGATCAGCCACTGCGAGACGGTCCAGGACGCCTGGGTCGACTATAACGGTCACATGAACGTGGCCTATTACGTGCTGGTGTTCGACCACGCCACCGACGGCCTGCTCGACGCGATCGGGCTCGACGCCGCCGGCCGTGAGGCCTGCGGCGGTTCGGTGTTCGTGGTCGAGGCGCACGTCACCTACGAGAACGAGGTGCTGGCGGGCGACGCCGTCGAAGTCGAGACCCGGGTGCTCGACGTCGACGACAAGCGCATACACCTGTTCCACCGCATGTTTCGGCCGGACGACGAGCATGCTACGGTGGCGACCAACGAACTGATGATCGTCTACGTCGACATGGTAACGCGACGGACGGCGGCGATGCCGGTCGAGGTGCGGGCGCGATTACGGGAGTTGAAGGCCGGCGCCGAACACCTGCCCCGGCCGACGCAGGCGGGCCGGGCGATCGCCATAAGACGCCGGGCGGATTGACGCGGCGAAACATCAACGGGGAACGCAGAGGCGAGACGTGAGCTATCTGGAACGCAGCGAGACCGCCAACGACTTCGCCGACAGGGCGCTGGAACTGATGCACCGGCACGCCGTCGCGCCACATCCGCTGAACTTCGAAATTTGGTACAACTACATCTCCGGCGGCGTGCCCGGCTTGGTGCGCGCCATCGACGCCGTCATCGCCAAGAACCAGGAATTCACCAAGGAACGCCTGGCGGCGCCGCACTCCGAGTTCTTCCCCGATCCCGGCGAGGACGCCCAGGTCGCAGACGCCGCGGCGCGGCTCGAGCACGAGATCGGCCGCATCATTGAGACCTTCGGCGAAGCCGGCACCAATACCCGCGATTTCGGCCAGGCGCTCGGCGGCTTCGCAAATGCCTTGTAGGGTGGCGGCGAGGTCGAACTCAAGGCTGCCACCGCCAAGATCGTCGACGCGACCTAGGAAATGCGCCACCACGCGCAATCCCTGGAGGGCCGGCTCGACCATTCGCTCTGCGAGATCAGGCGGCTCAAGGACGATCTCGACGCCATGCGCGAGGAAGCGTTCACCGACGCGCTGACCCGCATCCCCAACCGCAAGAAGTTCGACCTCGAACTGGTGCGACTGATCGACGAGGCGGAGGCAGAGGCGAGCGAGCTCAGCCTGTTGATGCTCGACATCGATCACTTCAAGCGGTTCAACGACACCTTCGGCCATCCGATCGGTGACCAGGTGCTCAGGCTGCTTGCCGCGACGCTCAAGGAAAGCGTCAAGGGCCGCGACATCCCGGCGCGCTACGGCGGTGAGGAATTCGCCGTCATCCTACCCGACACCGGCCTCGTCGACGCGCTCGTGGTGGCGGAGAACATCCGCCGCGCCATCGGCTCGAAAAAGGTCGTCAACAAGCAGACCGGCGAGGACCTGGGCAAGATCACGGTGTCCATCGGTGCCGGCCATCTGGTCACCGGCGAGCCGCCGGAAACCCTGGTCGGACGCGCCGACGAGGCGCTCTACGCGGCCAAGCGCGGTGGCCGCAATCGGGCGGCATCGGAGTACGACGTCGGCCAAACAAGCCTTTCGATCGCTGCGGAAACGGGGTAATAGCTCGCAGACCCCACCGCTGCAGAGGCTCAAGGGTGGCGCCGTGCCCGTCGACCGTCCAATTTACGACACCTTTCCCGACCCGGTCGTGCTGCTCGACCGGAACCGGCACGTGATCTATGCCAACCACGCCGCGCGCGAGCTCTTGGAATGTCGCGCCGAGGGCGGCGACTTGGCCATGTCGATCCGCCACCCGGCGGTGCTCGACGCCATCGACCGGCTGCGCAGCGGCGCCAACGAGCACATCACCGAGGTAACCTTCCCGGTGCCGGTCGAGCGCACCTTCGAGCTCAACGCACTACGCATCGACCCGAAGGCGCCGGGCGCGGCGGACATGCAGGCGCCGGTGCGCGACGTACTGTTCTTCCGCGACGTCACCCAGGCGGTCCGCGCCGAGAAGATGCGCGTCGACTTCGTCGCCAACGCATCGCACGAACTGCGTTCGCCGCTCGCCGCCGTGGTCGGCTTCATCGAAACCTTGAAGGGCGCGGCCAGCGACGACCGCAAGGCACGCGGCCGCTTCCTCGATATCATGGAGCGCGAGGCCCAGCGCATGCTGCGGCTGATCGACGACCTGTTGTCGCTCGGCCGGGTCGAGGCCAACGAGCACGTCCGCCCGCGCGGCACCGTCGACGTGCGCTCGACCGTCCGCGCCGCCCTCGACATCGTCCAGGCCCGCGCCCAGCAGCGCGGCGTCGGTTTCCGCCTCGAGTGGCCGGACGAACTTCCCGTCGTCGCCGGAGACGCCGACCAACTGACCCAGGTGTTCCGCAACCTAATCGAGAACGCCATCATTCACGGCCCGCGCGATTCCGAAATCGGCATCGACATCGAAGCGGTCTCGCGGATTCCGGAAAGCGGCCGGGCCGGCGTAGTGGTACGGGTGCACGACGACGGCGGCGGCATCCCCAAGGAGGTCATTCCGCGGCTGACCGAGCGCTTCTACCGCGTCGACATGGCGCGCAGCCGCAGTGGACCGGACAGCAGCACCGGCCTCGGTCTTGCCATCGTCAAGCACATCGTCGCGCGCCATCGCGGCCGCCTCGCCATCGAGAGCGAGCCCGGCGACGGCACCACGTTCAGCATCTACATCCCGAGCGACATTCCTGTACTGCCGACGCCGGCGCCCTAGGCTACGTCACAAAAATGTAACAAAAATGTCTTAAAGCAGGCGGCGAAACCAACCACCCCCGCACAAGGACGGAGCCAGCTTGTACAAGGAAACGCTCGGCAAGGACTTGTTCAAAATCGAACAAGTCGAAGCATTCACGCAACTCCTGGCCCGCAGGACCGTCGGTATCGGCATCGCCATCGTGTTCTTGTCGATCGTCTGGATCGCCGCCGACGCGCTGTCTCAGGGGGTCGACAATCAGACCTTGATCGTCGCCGCCGGCGTCATCGGTGGCTACATGGCGCTCAACATCGGCGCCAACGACGTCGCCAACAACGTTGGCCCGGCCGTCGGCGCCAAGTCGCTTACCCTCGCCGGCGCGCTCGTACTGGCCGCCGTGTTCGAGTCGGCCGGCGCCTACTTTGCCGGCGGCGACGTGGTCAAGACCATCTCCAAGGGCATCGTCGACGCCGACCAGTTCGCCGATACGAATGTGTTCATGTGGGCGATGATGTCGGCCCTGCTGGCGGCGGCGCTGTGGATCAACCTGGCGACCTTTTTGGGCGCGCCGGTATCGACGACCCATTCCATCGTCGGCGGCGTCGCCGGCGCGGCGATCGCGGCCGCCGGCATCGGTATCGTCGACTGGTCGGTGATGGGCAAGATCATCGCCAGTTGGGTCGTTTCGCCGGTTCTGGGCGGCGTCATCGCCGCGCTCTTCCTCTACTTCATCAAGCTCGAGATCATCTACCAGCCCGATAAGGTGGCAGGGGCGAAACGCTGGATTCCTGTGTTGGTGGCAATCATGGCCGGCGCCTTCTCCTCCTATTTCATTATGAAAGGCCTAGGCAAGATCTGGCGGCCGGCTCCCTGGGTGCCGGCTGCAATCGGCGTTGCCGTGTTCGCCGGAACCTACATCATGGTACGGCCGTGGATCGCCAGACGTGCCGCCGGCATGGAAAACCGCAACCGCTCGGTCCGCGAACTGTTCCATCTGCCCCTTGTCCTGGCGGCGGCTTTGCTTTCGTTTGCCCACGGCGCGAATGACGTCGCCAATGCGGTCGGCCCGCTCGCGGCCATCGTCGACGCCGCCGCCACCGGCAAGGTCTCGCAGAAGGTCGGAATCCCGAGTTGGGTGCTGTTCGTCGGCGCGGCGGGCATAACCATGGGCCTGCTGCTGTTCGGACCGAAGCTGATCCGCACAGTCGGCGACCAGATCACACGGCTCAATCCGATGCGCGCCTATTGCGTCGCGCTGTCCGCGGCGATCACCGTGATTGTCGCTTCGGCGCTCGGCCTACCGGTCAGCTCCACGCACATTGCCGTCGGCGCGGTGTTCGGCGTCGGTTTCCTGCGCGAATACTTCACCACGCGCAAGACCCATATCCACCACGGCAAGTTCCCCGACAAGCGCCCGTCGGAGTGGGACGCACTGAGCCGCGCCGAGCGCGCCGACCGGCGCATGCTGGTCCGCCGCCAGCATCTGAAGACCATCGCCGCCGCGTGGATCATCACCGTGCCCTGTTCGGCGCTGTTGTCGGCGGCCGTGTTCTGCGTCTGCCGGAACCTGTTGTCGTGAGTTTCGTCGCCGACCGATTGTGCATTTGTCGGACCGGTGTCGCTCAACCCAACCACGGCCGGCACCGCCCGGCCCGGATTGCAGCGGTTTTTCGAGGTTGACGTCACAAAAGGTTCACGCAACCGCAACAAAACTGAATCTCCTCCCGCCTAGATTTCCCCGTGTTCGGGGCCGAGCCCTCGACAAGTGAGTCACTTATCCATCCTTAGGAGATTTCCATGAAGCCCATTTCCATGGCACTGGTGGCGGCGACGATCGCGGCCTCCTTCACCGCGAGCCAGGCGATGGCCCGCGACCAGATCCGCATCGTCGGGTCGTCCACGGTCTATCCCTTCGCCACGGTTGTCGCCGAACGTTTCGGCAAGAGCACCAAGTTCAAGACCCCGGTTATCGAGAGCACCGGTTCCGGCGGCGGCCTGAAGCTGTTCTGCGCCGGTGCCGGCGACCGGCATCCGGACATCACCAACGCGTCCCGCGCGATCAAGAGCTCGGAAGTCGAGACCTGCAAGAAGAACGGCGTCACCGCCGTGACCGAGGTGAAGGTCGGATACGACGGCATCGTCGTCTCCAACTCCAAGGCTTCGCCGCAGATGACGATCTCGCGCAAGCAGCTCTACCTGGCCCTGGCCAAGGACGTGCCGGCCGGCGAGGGCAAGACCCAGCCGAACCCTTACAAGACCTGGTACGACGTCGACAAGAGCCTGCCCAACGTGAAGATCGAGGTTCTTGGGCCCCCGCCGACCTCCGGCACCCGTGACGCCCTCGTCGAACTGGCCATGGAGCACGGCTGCAAGTCGTTCCCGTGGATCAAGGCCCTGGCCAAGACCGACAAGAAGAAGTTCACGGCGATCTGCCACGGCGTGCGTGAGGACGGCGGCTACATCGAAGCCGGCGAGAACGACGTCCTGATCGTCAAGAAATTGGAAGCCAACCCGAACGCCTTCGGCATCTTCGGCTTCTCGTTCCTCGACCAGAA
>JAYNJY010000173.1:0-6679 GCA_038110665.1 Rhodospirillaceae bacterium
AGCCGTGGTTCTGGCTGGTGATCTCGACCTTGCCGGTGGCGAGGTCCTTGACCGGCTGGTTGCCGCCGCGATGGCCCATGTGCATCTTCTTCGTCTTGGCGCCGAGCGCCAGCGCCAGGATCTGGTGGCCGAGGCAAATGCCAAACAGCGGCAGGCCAGACTTGATGATGCCCTGCACCATGGGGACGGCGTATTGGCCGGTCGCCGCCGGATCGCCGGGGCCGTTTGAGAGGAACACGCCGTCGGGCTTATGGGCCAGGATTTCTTCTGCCGTCGCGGTCGCCGGCACCACGGTGACATGGCAGCCGACCGTGGCGAGACAGCGGAGAATGTTGCGCTTGGCGCCGAAATCTACCGCGGCGACGCGGAAACGCGGCTTCTCCTGGCGGCCGAACCCCTTGAGGGTCCATTCGGTCTCGTCCCAGGTGAAGGTCTGGGCGCAGGTCACGTCCTTGGCGAGGTCCATGCCTTCGAGACCGGGCCATTGCTTGGCCTCGGCGAGCGCGGCCGCGATATCGGGCGCCTTGCCGGCGCCGTTGACCAGC
This sequence comes from Rhodospirillaceae bacterium, assembly GCA_038110665.1. Taxonomy (GTDB): domain Bacteria; phylum Pseudomonadota; class Alphaproteobacteria; order Rhodospirillales; family Casp-alpha2; genus TMED8. The sequence goes on from JAYNJY010000173.1 coordinate 546, forward strand.
GTGCCGGTCGGCGCGCCGCCGTCGCGGATCAGCCGCGTCAGGCGCCGGGTGTCGACGCCGGTGACCGCCGGCAGGCCATAGGACTTGAGCCAGGCATCCAGGTGCTGCGCGGCGCGCCAGTTGGCCGGGTCGGTGATCGACTGGCGCATGATGCAGCCGCGCGCGGCCGGCGTCGCCGTCTCGAGGTCGTCGGGGTTGGCGCCGACGTTGCCGATGTGCGGAAAGGTGAAGGTGATGAGCTGACCGGCGTAGCTCGGGTCGGTGAGGATTTCCTGGTAGCCGGTGAGCGAGGTGTTGAAGCAGACCTCGCCGGAGGCCATGCCGGCGGCACCCGCGCCCCGGCCCCAGAACACCTCGCCCGACGCCAACACCAGTGCCGCGTCGGCGCCCGCGGGCGCGATATCGGCGCGCGCGCCGAAAGAGTCGCCCGCCCGGGGATTACCCCCCTGGGTGGGCGTGGTGGTGGCCGCGTCGTTCATGGATGGCGATGTCCTTGGACGGGAGGGCGTTTGGGGAGTTGCGGATGTCTAAGCTATCAAAGCCTTCCGGTCAAGAGTCCATTGATTCTAAAAAACGTTATATTTCAATAGGTTGAAAACTAAGGGTTGGTTGCGTTCGGCGAACGAATCGGTTAGTCTCGCGCATTCTGGCGAATCGCCCCGGCATGATCTCAGCAGCCGAGAGAGGCGACGCCGGCTCACCGGGGAAGGAACCGTGATGCGCACGGAACTCAATGACGCCTTGAAGGCGGCCATGAAGGAGAAAGACACCTTGGCCGTCGGAACGCTGCGCCTGGTCCAGGCCGCGTTGAAGGACCGCGACATCGCGGCGCGCTCCAAGGGCAACCTCGACGGCATTTCCGACGACGAAATCCTTGGCCTGCTGCAATCGATGATCAAGCAGCGGCGCGAGAGCATCGACGCCTACAAGAAGGGCGGCCGCATGGAACTGGCCGAACAGGAGGCCGGCGAAATCGCCGTGATCGAGCGTTTCCTGCCCAAGCAGATGAACGCCGACGAAATGGCCAAGGCCGTCGACGCCGTGATCACGGAAATGGCCGCCACGACGCTCAAGGACATGGGCAAGGTCATGGGCGCCTTGAAGGAACGCCACCCGGGCGCCATGGACTTCGGCAAGGCGAGCGGCCTGGTGAAGAGCAAGCTCGGCCAGGCGAATTAATCCACAGGGCCTTGTGGGCCATGTGTGGGAAAGACTGAAGAACTCGCGTTTCTAATCCGTGCCTCCGGCCGGTACAATTTGCTGCCCGACGGTCGCCGGCCGGGTGGTCTTTTTGCGCGTTCTTTTGATATACGTTGATTTGGTATTGTTGGGCGAATGGCCTTTTCCGACCAGTTCCTGGACGAGTTGCGCGCACGCGTCGGCATCGCCGACGTGGTCGGCCGGCGCGTGAAGCTCACCCGGAAGGGCCGCGAGCACTCCGGCCTTTGCCCGTTCCATAAAGAGAAGACGCCGTCGTTCACGGTCAACGAGGAGAAGGGCTTTTATCACTGCTTCGGTTGCCAGGCGCACGGTTCGGTGTTCGATTTCGTCATGGAGACCGAGGGCCTGACATTTCCCGAGGCGGTCGAGAAACTCGCCGCCGACGCCGGCATGCAGGTGCCGCGCGACAGCCCCGAAGAGCGCGAGCGCCAGAAGAAACGCCAGACGCTCCTGGACGTGGTCGAGATGGCGGCGAACCTCTACGAACGCGCGCTTCGCATGCCGGAAGGCCGGATCGGGCTCGAATACCTTAAGCGGCGCGGCCTTTCGGACGCCACCATCAAGCGTTTCCGCTTGGGCTTCGCGCCGGATGGGCGCGGCTGGCTCAAGGCGGCGCTGGCGCGCGAGGGCGTCGACGAGACGCTGATGCTCGGCGCCGGGCTGGTGATCAAGCCGGACGACGACCGCGGCGGACCGCCGCGCGCATCCTACGACCGGTTTCGCGGCCGCGTCATGTTCCCGATCGCCGACCGGCGCGGACGCATCATCGCCTTCGGCGGGCGCATCATCGCCGACGGCGAACCGAAGTATCTCAATTCGCCGGAAACGCCGCTGTTCCAAAAGGGCACCACGCTCTATGGGCTCAACCTGGCGGGTGCCGCCGCGCGCCAGTCCGACCAGCTGATCGTCACCGAAGGCTACATGGACGTCATCACGCTGGCCCAGGCCGGCTTCGAGGGCGCCGTCGCGCCGCTCGGCACTGCCCTGACCGAGGAGCAGATTCAACTGCTTTGGAAAGTCGTGCGCGAGCCGATCCTCTGCTTCGACGGCGATGCTGCCGGCCAGCGCGCCGCCGCCAAGGCGGCCGAACGCGCGCTGCCGTTCCTGAAACCGGGCTACGGGCTCCGCTTCGCGGTGTTGCCGGAGGGCCAGGACCCTGACGACCTGGTCAACTCGGGCGGGGCCGAGGCGATGCGGGCGCTTATCGAGGCGGCGCCGGCGCTTTCGGAGATGATCTGGCGGATCGAGACCGGCGGGCGCATCCCCGCCGCGGCGGAAGCGCGCGCCGCGCTCGAAGCCAAACTCAAGGAGCACAGCCGGCGCATCCAGGACCCGACCGTGCGCGCGCACTTCTCGCGCCTGTTCGGCGAGCGGCTATGGCCCGGCGGCACGGCATCGTCCCGCCCGGGACGCGACGACGGCTGGCGCGCCAACCGGCGGCGCGGCGGCCAGGAAGCGGGCTCCAACGTCTATGTTCCCAGCGCCGAAGCCAACAAACCCGTCAACGCCGATGAATTGCGGCGGATGGCCTTGCTCGTGGCCCTCGTCAACCATCCCGATTTGTTCGATGAAATGAGTGAAGGTCTTGGAACAATTACGTTTTCCGACACCGAGCTTGACAATTTACGCCAACAGGTCTTAAACACCCTCGCTGACGCTCCAGACCTTGATTCGGCGAACCTGGTTGCCCACCTTAACCAGAGCGGTTTTGTGGGCATTATGGACCGTGTTTTGAGTTCGGACGATAGCGGGCATTTCTTTTTTGCGCGGCCGAACGCGAAGCGTGACTTGGTGCTTTCCGGCTGGAAAGAGTCTTGGCGGATCATTCGCAACAAGGATTTGGCGAGAGAAATCGAAGAGGCGAAGCGCATCAGCAAGGAAAATCCATCGGAAGAGGCTTCACGCCTCGTACAGCGGCTAACGCAGCACAAGCTGGAGCTCGCAACCGATGACGACGATGCGCTGGCGGGGGTTTGAACCACCCAAGTCGGTTGGCTTTTTTAGGGGTTAAAGACATTGGCGAAAGCAGCGGCCACGGCACAGACTCAAACCACTCAGGAAGAAGGCGGCGACGCCCCCCTGATCGATACCCTCGGCGCGGCGGTCAAGAAGATGATCGCGAAGGGCCGCGAACAGGGTTTCGTCACCTATGACGATCTCAACGCGGCGCTGCCGCCCGACCAGGTCTCGTCCGAGCAGATCGAGGACACCATGTCCCAGCTCTCGGAGATGGGCATCAACGTCATCGAGAACGAAGAAGCGGAAGAGGCGGCCAACGCCTTCGAAGACGACTCCAGCGAAAATGAAACCGAATCCGGCAAGGCGACGGGCAACGTCGACGAGTCCGATCTCGGCCGCACCGACGATCCCGTCCGCATGTATCTCCGCGAGATGGGTTCAGTCGAACTGCTGTCGCGCGAAGGCGAAATCGCCATCGCCAAGCGCATCGAGGCCGGCCGCGAGATGATGATCGGCGGCATCTGCGAGAGCCCGCTCACCATCCGCGCCATCGTGCAATGGCACGACGCGCTGGTGAACGAGGAAATCCTGCTGCGCGACATCATCGACCTGGAAGCCACCCACGGCGGCGTGCCGGGCGCTTCCACGGAGGGCGACGACGAGGTCGCGACGCCGACCAAGGCAGAGCCGGCCGAAACCAAGGGCGACGCCCCCGGCGCCAAGCCGGCGGCCAAACCCGCCGGCGAGGACGCCGAAGGCGGCGACGAGGACGACGGCGACGCCGACGAGGACGACGTCGAGAACAATCTCTCGCTCGCCGCGCTCGAAGCCAAGCTGAAGCCGGAAGTGGTCGCCAACTTCGAGCAGATCAACAAGACCTACAAGAAGCTGCACAAGCTGCAGCTGCAGCGCCTGGAAGCGATGCAGAAAGGCGGCGAGCTGAAGCCGCCGCAGGAGAAGCGCTTCCTCAAGCTGCGCCAGGAACTGATCGAGCTGATGGAGAACGTCCATCTCAACAACCTGCGCATCGAGCAGTTGGTCGAGCAACTCTACGAACTCAACCGGCTTTTGCTCGGGCTCGAAGGCAAGCTGCTGCGCCTCGCCACCGGTTCGCGCGTCAAGCGCGAGGACTTCCTCGACGAATACCGCGGCCACGAGCTCGATCCCGGCTGGCTCCGGCGCGTCGCCAAGAAGACCAAGGCGTGGGAGCGGTTCTCGACCCGCTACAAGGACGACATCAAGACCATTCGCGAGTCGATCGGCGAGGTTTCCCAGGAAGCCGGCCTGCCGATCACCGAGTTCCGCCGCATCGTCGGCACCGTGCAGAAGGGCGAGCGCGAGGCGACCAAGGCGAAGAAGGAAATGATTGAGGCCAACCTGCGTCTCGTCATCTCCATCGCCAAGAAATACACCAACCGCGGCCTGCAGTTCCTCGACCTGATCCAGGAAGGCAACATCGGCCTGATGAAGGCGGTCGACAAGTTCGAGTACCGCCGCGGCTACAAGTTCTCGACCTACGCCACGTGGTGGATCCGCCAGGCGATCACGCGCTCGATCGCCGACCAGGCGCGCACCATCCGCATCCCGGTGCACATGATCGAGACGATCAACAAGCTGGTGCGCACGTCGCGCCAGATGCTGCACGAGATCGGCCGCGAGCCGACGCCGGAGGAACTCGCCGGCAAGCTCTCGATGCCGCTCGACAAGGTCCGCAAGGTGCTCAAGATCGCCAAGGAGCCGATCTCGCTCGAGACGCCGATCGGCGACGAGGAAGACAGCCACCTGGGCGACTTCATCGAGGACAAGAACGCGGTCCAGCCGTTGGACGCCGCCATCCAGGCCAACCTGCGCGAGACCACGACGCGCGTGCTGGCGAGCCTGACGGCGCGCGAGGAGCGCGTGTTGCGCATGCGCTTCGGCATCGGCATGAATACAGACCACACCTTGGAAGAAGTCGGCCAACAGTTCAGCGTGACGCGCGAGCGCATCCGCCAGATCGAAGCCAAGGCGCTCCGGAAGCTCAAGCACCCGTCGCGCTCGCGGAAGCTCCGGAGCTTCCTCGACTACTGAGCGTGCGTCCGACCCCTGCCCATGACAGCGCCCGAGGTGCTCCGCCGCGAAATCCATTGGCTGGTGTTCGACCAGTACGGCACCGTGGTCGACATGCAAGGTGGCCTGGTCCAGGCGGTGACGCCGTTCCTGCAGGAAAAAGGCTGGAAGGGCGCGCCCAACAGCTTCGTCACCTGGTGGCGGCGCACGCACTTCGAGAATTCGATGATCGACGCGCTGATGGACCGCGGCCACACGCCCTATCGGGTCATCGGCGAGCGTGCGGTCAGCCACGTCATGGACCGCGCCGGCATCGCCTTTACCCAGGCCGAGGCCGCCTGGCTGGTCGAGCGCATCGAGAAACTCAAACCCTTCCCCGACGTGATCGAGGCCTTAGGCAAGCTGCGCCAGGCCGGCTACAAGCTCGCCATCCTGTCGAACGGCGATAAGGACATGCTGGAGGCGGCCAAGCCGCACATCGGCTTCGCCATGGACGCGACCATCTCGGTACAGGAGGCCGGTTACTTCAAGCCGCACTGGAAGACCTACGCCAAGGCCGAGGAAATTCTCGGCGAGGAGCGTCAGCGGATATTGTTCGTCGCCAACCACGAGTTCGACTGCGTCGGCGCCAAGACGTTCGGCATGCGGAGCGCCTTCATCGACCGCCGCAAGCGCCCGTTCGGCGGCTGGCCGGCACAGCCGGACCTCGTCGTCGCCGACTTCAGGGAACTGGCCCAGGCGCTCGCCGGCTAACTGCCGGCCCACGGCCGGCCAGTGACTGGCCAGTACGCTTTCGCGGGCGCGAGGAACCTGCTATCAAACCCGAAATCTCTAAAATCCCCATCCCTGGGGGCCCGTAGCTCAATTGGTTAGAGCCGGCCGCTCATAACGGTCTGGTTGCAGGT